>NZ_JBGCUM010000046.1:0-45181 GCF_054177665.1 Roseateles sp. P5_E8
AGACAACCGTGCGGAGTCAGTTCTTGAAGTGCGCTTCGCGCACGCCCTCAAGCTCTTGCGCTGCTCGGCGGTGCTAAAGGGGGTAAGAGGAATACCTCGTGGCGAACGGCTTCCGGGCTTGGCTGTTGGCTGTTGGGTCCCTGGAGCCTCCCCTTCTAAACCGCCGAGAAGCGCAGAAGCCCGGGGCCCGAGCGAAGCGAGGTTCAAGCTCTGACTTCGCACCCCTTTGTTTGAACGCAGCGTAGCGAAGTGAGTTGGGTGCGGCCCTGGGCTTCGAGCATCGCAGGGCACCCCGACAGGGGCGGTTTTGCAGGGGAGAGCTTTTTGCTTACTTTTTGGCGGCGCAAAAAGTGAGTCGGCCGCCGGGACGAAATCCCGGCTGGGCCTTGGCATAAAGCAACCGCCCCGCATAGCGTCAGTACTTCCGATTCGGCAATTCCTTCGCCGCCACTTCAGCCGGGAACACACCCTCGGTGACCGTGATCCGCTTCTCAACAGGCTTCTTGGCCACGATGTCCTTCGCCAGCTGCATCAACTGCGGCCCCAGCAGCGGGTTGCACTCCACGGTCACGTTCAGCTTGCCGGCCTTCATCGCCTCGAAAGCGCCACGCACGCCGTCGATGGAGATGATGACGATGTCGACGCCCGGCTTCAGGCCGGCCTCTTCGATCGCCTGAATGGCGCCAATCGCCATGTCGTCGTTATGCGCGTACAGCACGTCGATCTTCTTGTCGCGCTGCTTCAGGAAGGACTCCATGACCTCCTTGCCCTTGGCGCGCGTGAACTCACCGGACTGCGAGCGGATGATCTGCAGCTTCGGATTCGTCTTGATGACTTCCTCGAAGCCCTTCTTGCGGTCAATCGCGGGCGCAGAGCCCACGGTGCCTTGCAGCTCGACGATGTTCAGCGCAGCACCAGGCGTCTTCGCCGCCCGCTCCAGCAGCCACTTCGCCGCCTTGCGGCCTTCCTCGACGAAGTCGGAGCCGATGAAGGTGACGTAGAGCGACGGGTCGGCGACCTTGACGGCGCGGTCGGTCAGGATGACGGGGATGCCGGCCGTCTTGGCTTCCTTCAGCACCGTGTCCCAGCCGCTTTCCACCACCGGCGAGAAGGCAATGACGTCGACCTTCTGGGCGATGTAGCTGCGGATGGCCTTGACCTGGTTCTCCTGCTTCTGCTGCGCGTCGGCGAACTTCAGCGTGATGCCGGCTTCCTTGGCCGCAGCCTTGATGGACGCGGAGTTGGCCGTGCGCCATTCGCTCTCGGCACCGACTTGCGAGAAGCCCATGACGAGGGGTGCGGCCAGGGCGCCAAAGGCGGGCAGCGACAGGGCTGCGGCAAGCAGCGTGCGGCGGGCAATGAGCTTCATCATTCGGTTGTCTCCGTGGGTGGGTTGGCTTGTCTAACGCAGTAAACGCAGGCCGTAAAGTCCGCCGGCGATGGAACCTGGCTTGGCGACGAACTTCACGTTGAGCTTTCCACCGGCGGCGCGAACCAGCTCGGCGGGCAGGGGGAACTCGCGCGTGTAGATCTCGTCCGCAGTGTCGGGCTTGCCCAGCTCAACTTCCGCGATGAGCTGGCCGTTGACAAGAAGGTCGAATCGCCGCCCGGCGTCGCCCTTGGCGAAGCTCAGGCGCAGGGCGCGGCCTTCGGCCTTGGGGTCGTTGAGGTCGTAGCTGAACCACTGCCTGGCATGACGCCAGCGGCCGGCCGGCGCGATGCCGTTCTCGGCGCCCTCGCCCTTGAAGCCGTGATCGGATTCGGGCTGCTGCTCGCCGGGCGCCACTTGGTCGATGGTCTGCGCGTCAAGTGCCAGGCGCGCCTCCTCGGCCTTGGCCAGCTCCACGCGCAGCAGACTCTGCTGGGCCGGCGTGGACCGCGCCCAATAGAGCATGTAGCGCGAGTCGTGCAGGCGGAAGAAGGGGATGAGCTGGAGCTTGTCCGCGTCCTTGCGGCCCTGGATGAGACCGGGCGCGGTGAAGGTCAGCGGCTGGCCGGGCACGGGCTTGAAGCGGCGGATGAAGTCAGCCTTGTCGCTCACGAAGACCGGCGCCGAGTCCTGCGGGCAGACGGCGCCCTGGGCAATGTGGCCCATGCGCGAGCCGTCAGCCTTGAAGTTCAGCGATTCGCCCGGCTGCGGCGTCTTGGCGGCCAGGGCGATGGGGCCATGCAGCACGGCCACGTAGTTCTTCAGGCCGGGCATGGGCTCCAGCGTCGTGCGCATGGGCAGCTCGACGTCGACATGGTCGCCCGCCTTCCAGTCGCGGCGCAGTTCGACATGGCCGCCGGGCTTGGCCGTCACCTTGACCGGCTTGCCGTTGAGCTTGAGCTTCAGCGCGCCGGGCGCGACCCAGCCGGGGTAGCGGACCTTCAGCGCGAAGCTGCCTGCGGTCTCCACCGTCAGCCGCGTACGCGACTCGTCGGGGAAGCGGGTGGACTGCGTCAGCTGGATGCCGCGCTCGCGCCAGTCCAGCTTCGACGCGATGAAGAGATTGACGTACAGCGAGTCGGCGTCGTGCGCGTAGATGAACTCGCCGTGGCGCGCATGGCTCTCGATGCCGGAGCCGACGCAGCACCACATGCCCTGGTCCACCTGCGAGTAGACGCGGTAGTGCTGCGGCCGCATCGGCGTGAAGTAGACGAAGCCGCCCTCGCCGGGGTGCTGGGACGCGAGGATGTGGTTGTAGAGGGTGCGCTCGAAGTAGTCCGTGTAGGCGCCCTGCTCCGGCTGGGCCTGCGCCAGCAGCGCGGTCAGCTTCAGCATGTTGTAGCTGTTGCAGGTCTCTGGGCCTTCCACCTCGTTCAACATCGGCCTGAAGTCGGTGTCGGGGTGGAAGTGCTCCTTGACGCTGTTGCCGCCGATGACCACGGTGCGCTTGTCCACCACCGTGCGCCAGAAAAACTCGGCGGCGCGGCGGCCCTCGTCCTCACCGGCGATCTGCGCGATGCGGGCGAAGCCGATGACCTTGGGGATCTGCGTGTTGGCGTGCAGGCCGGTCAGCTTGTCCTGCTCGGCCGCGAGCGGCTGCAGCACGGCCTGGTGCGAGAAGCGGCGCGCCAGCGCCAGGTAACGCAGGTCGCCGGTCATCTCGGCCACATCGGCCAGCACCTCGTTCATGCCGCCGTGCTCGGCACGCAGCATGTCCTGCATCTGCGCGTCCGTCAGCGGCGTCGTCAGGCGCAGCGCCCAGTCGCTCATGCGGATGAGCATGGCCTTGGCGTCGGCATTGCCGGCATGCACCCAGGCGTCGCGCAGGCCGGCAAACATCTTGTGGACGTTGTACCAGGGCACCCAGCGGCCGTTGACGGAGAAGCTGTCGACCTTGAGTTGGCCATTGCCCACTTCAGCCCAGGCCTTGGCGCCGTCGGGGACGCCGCCGATGTAGCCGCTGCCAAGCTTGTCCTGGCAGCGCTTGAGTTCGGCAATGACGTAGTCCAGCCGCTTCTTCGCCTCCGGGTCGCCGGTGGAGGCCACCATCAGCGCCAGCGCCGACACGTAGTGGCCGCCCATGTGGCCGTCCAGCCCGCTGGACTCCCAGTTGCCGTAGCTGGGCGTGGGTACGGGCAGGCCGGCCTCGCGGCGGAAGGGCGCGAGCAGGCGCTCGGCGTCCAGCGCCATCAGGTAGCGCAGGTCGGTGGTCTGCGCTTCCAGGAAAGGGCCGTCCTGAAGACGGACCCGATCCAGCGGAAAGGCCTGCGTCACTGCGAGCGCGCTGTGCGTGCACAGCGCGATGGCTACGGCGGCGAGCAGGCGCTTCATCGTCAGCTGCTCAGACGAATGGCCCACAGCGACACGCCGCCGGACGACAGCGCGCTGAAGCTCACGACGAACGCGCTGGAGTTCGTGTTCCATTGTCGGGACAGTACGCCCTTGTAGGTCACGCCGCCGCTCACCACGGTGACTTTGTTGCTGCCGTTGTGCGTCCAGGTGCCCGTCATGCCACCCGTGCCACCGACGGTGCCGTCGGTGTTCAGCGTCACGACGATGGAGGCCTTGGCCGCCGCCGCGATGTCCTTGGCGTGGTTGACGAGCTTGTAGGTACCGGCCGCCTGGGCCGCGGTGACGTCGGCCGTCTGCGCGGGGCTGGCCAGGCTCAGTGGCGCATAACGCAGCGGTGCGATGACCAGCCAGTTGTCGTCGTTCAGGTGCATCTCATGCACGCGGATCTCATGGGCCTCACCGCTGCCGGGGAAGCGCGTGTGGAAGACGATGAAGTACTTGCCCGTGGCCGCGTCGTAGTAGGCCGAGTTGTGGCCCGGGGACACATAGCCCAGTGCCGTGCCGGTTTCGAAGCTCGCATTGGTGAACTGGTGGCCACCCATCAGCTTCATGCCGTGAAGCGTGATGCTTACGTCGTCGAAGACCGTGCCGGGGGCGCCCTTGACGGTGTCCATGTCCTTGCCTGCGCCGTCCAGGTAGGGACCGTCCGGAGACAGCGAACGCGCCACGCGCACGTTGTAGCCGCCGTCTGATGCCAGCCCGCCGAAGGAGGTGAACAGGTAGTAGTACTTGCTCGTCGGGCTGTAGAGGATGTAGGCGCCTTCGATGCGCGCATGGTTGCCGCCCATCAGGTGCTTGCCGTAGCCCTGGCCGGCGATGGGCAGCCCCGTCGCGGTGTTGAGCTGCATGATGAAGATGCCGCCCGAGTAGGAGCCGTAGACCATCCACAGCTTGCCCGTCGCGTCGAAGAAGACCGAGGGGTCGACGACGTTGGGGTGCTTGGTGGCGTCGTAGTTGCTGCCGTCTTCGGACGTGCCCACCATGCCGGACTTCAGCAGCAGCTGCTTGTTGGCGTAGGGGCCGTCGATCTTGTCGGCCACGGCGATGCCCAGCGCCGACAGTGGCGAGTCGCCCTTGCAGGCGCAGTAGTACATGTAGAACTTGCCGTCGGCCAGCTTGATGACGTCGGGCGCCCAGAGCGTGTCCGTCTTCGCCCAGGTGAGCGCGGCGGACAGGTCGGTCGTGACCTTGGTGAACAGCGGGTTCGCGTCGTTGACCGTGTCGGCGATCTTGGTCCAGTTCATCAGGTCCGTCGTCTTGGCGGCGGCGAGGTGGGAACCGAACACGTAGTAGGTGCTGCCGTCCCTGACGATGGACGGGTCATGGACCGACGCGTTGCCGAAGGTCAGCGCGGTCTGGACGGGGTTGGGGTTGACGGGCGTCGGCTCCACCGGCGTGGGGGTGACCGTGCCCCCGCCACCACCACCACCGCCGCAGGCGGTCAGGGCGAAGGCGGTAGAGCCCGCAAGGAAGCTGCGTCGGTTCTGGAAGGCCATGATGTGTTTGTCTCCGGGTCTGTTGGTTCTGGCCGGCGCAGCCTAGGAGGCTCGGCGGTGGCGCACCAATGACATTGCAGACGCGGTTGATGCTCGTTTTGATATGCCGTGTGCGAGCCACGGAGACAGCGCAAGGCCTGGGCAAGCAGCATGGCGGGCCCAGGGTTGTGATTCAGCGAGAAGGCCTTCGCGGCGCGGGGGCGATCAGCCCTCGACGGCGACGACGATGACGGACTTGGCCGGCAGCTTCAGCGTCAGCTTGCCGTCGGCGGCCTGGGCTTCGAACGCCACGGGCACGACTTGCGCCGGCTTGCCGAGCTCGTTCTGCGAGTCCATCGCACCGGCCGTCAGCAACTTGCCCTTGACGGCCTTGGGTGCTGCCGAGCCCACCTGCAGCGTCAGCTCGGCGGCCTGCGTGGCGTTGGAGTTGACGAGGCCGATGTAGAGCTTGCCGTCCTTGCCGCGTGCGGCGGTGGCGGAGAGCGTCGGCATCGAGAACTTGTCGACCTTGTAGACCGGGTTGTTCTCGATGGTGGCGGGCAGCGAGGTCGCGTCCTGGAAGGGCGTGTACATCGCGAACGCGTGGTAGGTCGGCGTCAGGACGAGCTTGTCCTTGCTGGTCAGGATCATGGCCTGCAGCACGTTGACCATCTGGGCGACGTTGGTCATGTGCACGCGGTCGGCATGGGCGTGGAAGACGTTGAAGTGCAGGGCGGCCAGCAGCGCGTCACGCAGCGTGTTGCGCTGCACGAGGAAGCCGGGGTTGCTGCCGGGATCAGGGTCGTACCAGCTGCCCCACTCGTCGAAGTAGAAACCGATCTTCTTGCTCGGGTCGTTCTTGTCGAGGACAGCCTTGTTCACCTTGATCATGGTCTCGATCTGCTGGACGTTGCCCAGCGTCGAGACCCATTCGCTCTCCGGGAAGCCCACCGCCGCGCCCTTCTTCTCCCAGTTGCTGGTGGGCAGCGTGTAGGCGTGGTGGGAAATGGCATTGACGCTGTGCACGCCCTTGCTCAGGGCTTCCGTCCACTCCGTCTGCATGCCGTTGCCACCGCTGGCGATGAAGATGGGGCGGTTGTTGTCCGGCGTCTTCAGGAAGGTCGCGACCTGGCGATACTGATCAGCGTAGTACTCGGGGCGCATATTGCCGCCGCAGCCCCAGGCCTCGTTGCCGACGGCGAAGTAGTGCACGCGGAAGGGCTTGTCGCGGCCGTTCTTGCGGCGCTGCTCGGCCAGCGTGGACTTGCCGGTGGACGTCATGTACTCCAGCCACTCGGCCATTTCCTGGGCGGTGCCGGTGCCGAGGTTGCCGTTCACGTAGGCCTCGGCGCCGAGCTGTTCGACGAGGTCGAAGAACTCGTGCGTGCCGACGGCGTTGTCCTCGGGCACACCGCCCCAGGTGGTGTTGACCTTGACCGGGCGCTTGTTGCGCGGGCCGATGCCTTCACGCCAGTGGTATTCATCGGCGAAGCAGCCGCCGGGCCAGCGCACCAGCGGCACCTTCAGCTCCTTGAGCGCGCCGACGACGTCCTTGCGCCAGCCGCGCACGTTGGGGATCTTGCTGTCGGGGCCGACCCACATGCCTTCATAGATGCCGGTGCCGAGATGCTCGGCGAACTGGCCATAGATGTTGCGGTGGATGACGGGGCCGGGCTGGTCGGCCTTGACGACCAGCTTGATGTCGGCGGCCAGCGCGCTTGCGCCCACCGCCAGCATGGCCACGAGGGCCAGCAGTTGCTTCTTCATCGGTTTGTCTCCTTCGTTGTTCTGTTAGGCCTGACGCGTCTTAGTTGCGCGTCAATGCGCCGTCGCGGCGGCGCCAGACGCCGCGCTCGTTGGGTTCGCGCAGCACTGCGGGCAGCAGCGCGCGTGGCAGGTTCTGGTAGCAGACAGGGCGCAGGAAGCGCTGGATGGCGGCCGTGCCGACCGAGCTGCTGCGGCCATCCGACGTGGCCGGGAAGGGCCCGCCGTGGACCATGGCCGTCGACACCTCGACGCCGGTGGGGTAGCCGTTGGCCAGGATGCGGCCGACCTTGCGCTCCAGCGCGGGCAGCAGGGTGCGGGCGGCAGCGAGGTCGCTCTCGTCGTCGTCCTGCAATTGCAGCGTGGCGGTCAGCTGGCCTTCCAGGCCCTCGATGACGGCGAGCAGCTCGACGAGGTCGGTGCAGGCGATCAGCAGCGAGGCCGGGCCGAAGATCTCGGACTGCATGGCGTGGTTGGCCAGGAAGGCCGCACCGGTCGTCTTGAACAGGCTGGGCGCGCCTTGGCAGCCGGTGGACTCACCGCGCAGCAGCGTGGCGACTTCGGGCTGGCCGGCGAGCTGGTCTTCACCGCGCTGGTAGGCGCCGGCGATGCCGGGGGTCAGCATGGTGGCGGCCGGCACGGGCTTGAGGGCCTCGGCGGCAGCAGTGGCGAAGCGGTCGAAGTCGGCGCCGGCAATGCCCAGCACCAGGCCGGGGTTGGTGCAGAACTGGCCGACGCCCATCACCAGCGAACCGGCGAAGCCGGTGGCGATCTCAGCGCCACGCTTGGCCAGTGCAGCCGGCAGCAGGACGACGGGGTTGATGCTGCTCATCTCGGCGTACACCGGGATGGGCTGCGGGCGCGCGGCGGCGGCCGCCATCAGCGCGATGCCGCCACTGCGCGAGCCGGTGAAGCCGACGGCCTGGATGGCCGGGTGGCGCACCAGCGTGTCGCCGATGCCATGGCCGCTGCCGGTCAGCAGCGCGAACACGCCGGCCGGCAGGTTTGACAGCTTGACAGCTTCGACGACGGCGCGGCCGACGAGTTCCGACGTGCCGGGGTGGGCCGAGTGCGCCTTGACGACGACGGGGCAGCCGGCGGCCAGCGCCGCGGCGGTGTCGCCACCGGCGACCGAGAAGGCGAGCGGGAAGTTGCTGGCGCCGAACACGGCCACCGGGCCGACGCCGACGAAGCGCAGGCGCAGGTCCGGCCGGGGCGGCGTGCGCGTGGGCAGGGCGGTGTCGATGCGGGCGTCCTGCCAGCTGCCTTCGCGCAGCAGCTCGGCGAACAGCTTGAGCTGGTTCATCGTGCGGCCACGCTCGCCTTCCAGGCGGGCTCGCGGCAGGCCGGTCTCGGCCATGGCGCGGACGATGAGGTCATCGCCCAACGCCAGGATCTGCGCGGCGATCTGCTCCAGGAAGTCGGCACGATCCTGGTCGCTGGTGGCGCGGTAGGCGTCGAAGGCGGCACCGGCGAGGGCGCAGGCTTCGGACACCTGGGCCGCGTCAACGGCGTTGAAGTCGGGGGCCAGGGCTTCGTTCTTGCTCGGGTCGAAAGCCTGGAAGGCCTTGCCGACGCCGCGCACCGGCTGGCCGCCGATCAGGGCCAGGCCTTGGATGGTGTTGCTCATGGGAAGAAATCCTTAATGGGAGTGGCGCGGGACGGCCGAGCCGCGCTTGCCGCGCAGGAAGTCGAAGTCGCAGCCTTCGTCGGCTTGCAGCACGTGCTGCACATAGAGCTGGCGGTAGCCGCTGGCGTCCTGCGGGTCGACGGTCTGGGCGGCGGCCCAGGCGGCCAGGCGCTGTTCCAGCTCGGCGTCGGTGATGTCCAGGTGCAGGCGGCCGGCGGCGCAGTCCAGCTCGATGAAGTCGCCTTCCTGCACGACGGCCAGCGGCCCGCCGGCGCGCGCCTCGGGCGCCACATGCAGCACGACGGTGCCGTAGGCGGTGCCGCTCATGCGGGCGTCGGAGATGCGCACCATGTCCTTCACGCCGGCGGCGAGCAGCTTGGGCGGCAGGCCCATGTTGCCGACCTCGGCCATGCCGGGGTAGCCCTTGGGGCCGCAGTTCTTCATGACCAGGATGGACGTCGCGTCGACGACCAGGTCGGGGTCGACGATGCGGGCCTTGTAGTCCTCGAAATGCTCGAAGACGACGGCGCGACCGCGGTGCTTCATCAGCTCGGGCGTGGCCGCCGAGGGCTTGAGCACGGCGCCGCGCGGCGCCAGGTTGCCGCGCAGGATGCAGATGCCGCCGTCGGCGATCAGCGGGTTGTCCAGCTGGCGGATGACTTCGTCGTCGTAGATGGGTGCGTCGACAACGTTCTCCCACAGCGTCTTGCCATTGACGGTCAGCGCGCCGGGGTTGGGCAGCAGGCCGCCCTCGCCCAGGCGGCGCAGCACGGCGGGCAGGCCACCGGCGTAATAGAACTCTTCCATCAGGAAGCGGCCCGAGGGCAGCAGGTCCACGACGGTGGGCGTGCCGCGGCCGATGCGGGTCCAGTCTTCCAGCTCCAGGTCCACGCCGATGCGGCCGGCGATGGCCTTCAGGTGGATGACGGCGTTGGTCGAGCCGCCGATGGCGGCGTTGACGCGGATGGCGTTCTCGAACGCTTCCTTGGTGAGCACCTTGGACAGCGTCAGCTCTTCCCACACCATCTCGACGATGCGCATGCCGGACAGATGGGCCAGCACATAACGGCGCGCATCAACGGCAGGAATCGCGGCGTTGTGCGGCAGCGAGGTGCCGAGCGCCTCGGCCATGCAGGCCATCGTGGAGGCGGTGCCCATGGTGTTGCAGGTGCCGGCGGAGCGCGAGTGGCCGGCCTCGGCGGCCATGAAGTCGTGCATGCTGAGTTCGCCGGCCTTGACCTGCTCGTGCAGCTGCCACACGGCCGTGCCCGAGCCGATGTTCTTGCCATTGAGCTTGCCGTTCAGCATCGGGCCGCCGGTGACGACGATGGCCGGCACGTCGACGCTGGCCGCGCCCATCAACAAAGCAGGCGTGGTCTTGTCGCAGCCCACCAGCAGCACGACGGCATCCATCGGATTGCCGCGGATGCTTTCCTCGACGTCCATGCTCGCCAGGTTGCGCGTCAGCATGGCCGTGGGGCGCAGGTTGCTCTCGCCGCTGGAGAACACCGGGAACTCGACCGGCCAGCCACCTGCTTCGATGATGCCGCGCTTGACGTGCTCGGCCAGCTTGCGGAAGTGGGCGTTGCAGGGCGTCAGCTCGCTCCAGGTATTGCAGATGCCGATGATGGGCTTGCCGTTGAACTCATGGTCCGGGATGCCCTGGTTCTTCATCCAGGAGCGGTACATGAAACCGTTCTTGTCCTGGGTGCCAAACCATTCGGCCGAGCGCAGCTTGACCTTGCTCTTCTTGTCCTCAGTCGTCATGTCTTTGTCTCTAAGGTGTCGTTCTGGCGGCACGCAGGCTAGCCGTTGGCAGGGCGGATGGCGCGGTTAAGCCGCAACTTGCCCTTTAAAACGATGCTAGGGGCCGGGGGAATTGCAATCCAATCAATTTCCACGGTGTACCGATGTTGTTTTGGATATCAGTCAGCGCGCGAGGGCTTGCCGAAGAGGGGCATGCCGCCCGCACTCCAGCGCAGCGGCTTCACGAACGTGTGGCGGTCGGGGTTCCACAGCGGGTCGCCTTCGATCTCGGTGTAGGTGCGGGCGTGATAGACCAGCAGCACCTCGTCCGGGCTCTCGCCGACGGTGAAGCTGTTGTGCCCCGGGCCGAAGACGCTGTCCTCTGCCGCGCTGCGCATCACCGGCTCGGCCGACTTGTGCCAGCTGGCCGGGTTCAGCAGGTCCGCGCCCTCGTCGGCCCACAGCAGGCCCATGGCGTAGTTCTCGTCCGTCGCGCTGGCCGAGTAGCTGATGAAGACGCGGCCATGGCGTTGCAGCACCGACGGCCCCTCGTTGACGAGAAAGCCGCGGCATTCCCAGTCGAACTCGGGCTTGCTGAGCAGGACCGGCGCGCTGGCCAACTGCCAGGGCGTCTTCATAGTCGCGATGTAGAGGTTGGAGTTGCCGGCAATCGCCGGATCCTTCTGCGCCCACAGGTAGTACAGCTGGCCGCGATGCGTGAAGGTCGTCGCGTCCAGGCAGAAGCTGTCGATGCCGGAATCGACCTGGCCGAGGAATTCCCATTCGCCGCCCAGCGGGTCTTTCGCCTCGTTGCGAATGGCGTACATCCGGTGCTGGAACATGCCTTGATGGTCCAGCGCGCGGGTGTGAGCGGCAGCGAAGTAGACATACCAGGCGCCGTCGTTGAAATGCAGCTCCGGCGCCCAGATCAGTTCGGACCACGGCCCCGTGTCCGGCTTGTGCCAGACGTCGAAGACCGGCGCATTCACCAGGCCTTCGATGGTCAGCGCGCGCCGCACCTCGATGCGGTCGTACTGCGGCACCGAGGCGGTGAAGTAGTAATGGCCGTCGGCATGGCGGCTGATGTGAGGGTCGGCGCGCTGGCGGATCAGCGGCTGGATCAAGTTGGACATGCGTACTGCTTGTTCTTCGATTGGACTGACGCAGAGATCAGCGGGCGAGGGGTTCCGCTCGTGTCCCCCGGTCCGCTGCGCGGCCCTCCTCCTTTACCTCGCTGCACCCCTCACCCACTGCTCTCTGCCGGCCACATCGGGCTTGTTCGACGAGGAGGACCGCGCAGCGGTCCGGGGGACTGAGCCCGGACACAAACAGTCCTGAGGACTGTTTGTGCCTGGCGAAGGATCAGGCCTCTGGCCTGAGCAACGAGCGGAGCAGGGCGCGCAGGCGGCCCGATCAGCGAACAAAGAGGAAAGGGCGCTGCCCAAATCGCGGCAGCGCCCTCATTCAACGCCAGAGGCTGAATTACATCTTCCAGCGGAAACCGACCGAGAACGCACGTCCAATCTGGACCGTACCGAAATTGGTCAACTCGGGGGTGCCCGCGTCGCCGAAGTGGTAGTACTGCTGCTGCATTTCGTTGGTCAGGTTGACGCCGCTGAAATCGAACGCCATGCGGTCGTTGATGTTGTAGGTCAGCTGGAAGTCCACGCTCTTTTCCGGCTGGCGCCAGATGCCGATCGGGTTGGCGAACAGCGCAGCTTCGTTGCCGGCCAGGAAGGCGTTGCGGCGGACGTAGGACAGGCGTGCGCCGATCGGGCCCTTCTCGTACGCCAGGGTGGCGTTCCACGACAGCTTGGACACGCCGAAGAACGGCCCCTCGAGCTGCGACGTGATCTGGCCGGCGTTGTCGGCGATCGGCACGTTCTGCGACGAGGTCAGGCGCGTCACGCTGCCCTGGAAGCCCAGGCCGTCCAGCAAGCTCGGCAGGCCCTTCGGGAAGTAGATCGCGCCAAGTTCCAGGCCGCTGATCTTGCCGTTGGAGGCATTGACCGGCGAGCTGATGACGTAGTCATAGCCGTTGGCGTGGCTGAGGCCCGAGGTGGAGTTGCGGAACGGATCGTTGGCTGCATCCAGGTGGATGCGGCGGCGCAGCGGCACAACCAGGCCCTCGATCTTGCGTTGGAACACGGTGCCGTACAGCGCGCTGTCCTTCTGGAAATACCACTCGCCCGTCAGGTCAAGGTTCTTGGAGCGGGTCGGTTCCAGGCCAGGATTGCCGCCGCTACCGCCGCCATAGCCCACCTTCGAAACGTCGTCGCTGGGCTGAATGATGGGATTCAGATCGCCGAAGTTCGGACGGCGCAGCGTTTCACCGTAGTTGAAGCGCAGCAGGACGTCCTTGGCCGCCTCGTAACGCAGCGTCAAGCTGGGCAGGAACTTCTTGGCCGTCTTCTCGCCGTCCGTCGGCGTCACCACCTTGGTGGTGGCATCGACCTTGTAAGCGGTCATGCTGGTATCGACCTGCACGTAGCGCACGCCGAAATTGGCACGCAGGCGGCTGCCGAACAACGTGTGCTCGGTATCCGCCATCAGGAACAGATTGGTGGTGTCTTCCTTGACCTGGAAGGTCTTTTGCAGACTCAGCTTGTCGGTCGTCAGGAAATTGGCATCGGCCGCCTTGTACGTCGCGCGCCACTGGTCGATGTTGTCCCGGATGTAGTAAGCATTCGGCTCGATCCAGGAGCGCGGAACATCCGAGATGTCCGAGCCGAAATTCGAGTTCACGTGGAAGTAGTTGGCGCCCAGCGTCGCCAGGTTCTTGCCCAGGAAGGCCGATTGCGTCCGGTTGGCTTCCGAGGCCTTGCGGCTGTCGAAGCGCGCGCCGAAATGCAGCGTCTTCAACGGACCCCAATCGGCGTCGTAGGCGCCGTTCAGGCTGGCGGTTGCGGCGCTGCCCTCGTTGCGGTTGGCGTTGTCATAGAACTGCGCCACGTTCCACTTGGTGGGGTCCACCAGGTCGGCGTTGTTGTTGAACTTGAAGGCCATGTTGCCGCCGCCCGAATTGAAGTCGACGTTGATCGACGGTGCAACGCGGTCAATGCGGGTGGCGGTGAACTCCGAGTGGTACTTGCTGGTCTGGTACGACACATCACCGTCCAGCCGCAGCCGGTCGCCGACATTCCATTTGCCGTTCAGTGCATACACAAACGAATCGGTGGCCGAGGTGGTGTAGTCGCCGCTGTTGAAGCCGTAAACATCATTCACGGTCCGCGTCTTGATGACGTTCGTTCCCGGGAATGTGGTGATCGTCCCTGCGGGGTTGCTGCCGAGACTGCCCCACCAGTCCACAAAGCTGAACAGCAGCTTGTTGAAGGTCTTGTCGCGATAGCCGTTGTACATCGCCTCGAACGTGTAGACGGCGTCGTCGTTCGGCTTCCATTGCAGCGCGACGTTGGCGGCCGGGCGCTCGCGCTGGCCTTCGACGTCGCTCTGGAAGACGGCGTCACGCGCCAGGTAGTACGGCTTGGCCGTGCCGCCGAAATTCAGCGTCGAACCCGCCTTCTGCGACAAGCCGGTATAGGTGCCAGGCGCCCAGACGTTGTTGTCGAAGATGCGCTGCAACGGGGTATAGCCTGCCGGAACTTCAGCGGCATTGGGGCTGGTGAACGGCACCATGGCCCCCGGCGTCACGCTTTCGTTGCGGTAGTCCGTCTTGACCATCGACAGATTGACCAGCGCACCGAATTCACCGGCATCGGTTTGCCAGCGGTTGCTGGCCATGCCGCTCAGCTGCGGATTCGCCTTTTTCGCAGGGTCGAGATAGGTTTCGCGCGCCAACAGCGAGAACTTCGAGCCCTTGAAATCGAACGGGCGCAGTGATTTGACGTCGATCTGACCGGCGATGCCGTTTTCCAGCTGGCTGGCGTCGCGCGTCTTGAAGACGTCGATCTGGCGAACCAGGGTCGACGGAATGTCCTGAAGCGCCACCTGCGTGCCGGAGGCGGTAAAGATATTGCGGCCGTTCCAGGTGGTGGCAATGTCGGGCAGACCGCGGATGGAGATGGTGCCAACTTCGCCGCCAGCGCGGTTGGTGACCTGGATACCGGTCACGCGCTGCAGCGCTTCGACGACGTTGTTGTCGGGCAGCTTGCCGATGTCTTCGGCGACGACCGACTCCACGACCTGGTCGTTGGTGCGCTTGTTCGCCAGGCTCTTGGTCAGGGATGCCCTGACGCCGGTGACGACCACCGTTTCCAGCGTCTCACCCTTGGCGGCTTCCTGGGCCAGGGCGCCGGTGGACATCGCGGCCAGTGCAGCGGCGGCGGTCAGGCTGAGGGCAAAGCGGGTGGATTGGGCGCGCGCACGCTGCGCCGCCAGGGCTGGTTTATTCATGTTGTCTCCGGGATCGTTGTATGGGAGCGGCCAACCTCTTCAGCCTTCAGCGCCTCTGTAGCGGGCCTGTATGGCTGGGGTCTAAATTGATGCTATGGGGCCGACCGATTCGCGACTAATCACATTTTTGGATTTCTCGATGTCGCTTTGCGCATCGCAGATCCGGGAAAGCCCGAGAACTTCCCAGGCCGTACCCAGGAAGTAACCGTCACAACTGACGACGCACACGCCCGGCCCATCGCGCCGCTGTAGACGCCAAGCAACAGTCGCCGAGCTGTCTGCGGCACCGACGAGCCCGCGCGGCGCGCGTGGCTGGATCAGCTGATGGCGCCCTTCAGGGAGGTTTTGGACCGGCGCCGCTGAGCTGCAGCGCCGCGCGGTGCAGCGACACCATGTGGTACGGGTCGGGCTGCTCGTCCTTGCAGCCGCCACTCTTGCAGGGCAGCGCGTAGGCGGCGCGCCAGCCGCCCTGCTCGGCGTCGGCGAGCTGGTCGCGCACGAGCGCTTGCGTCTGTTCGTAGCGGCGCCACAAGTCGCTGCGGCCGCTTGCGTTGGCGGTGACGAGCAGCGCGTGCAGGCATTCGGCCTGCTGCCACCAGCCCTTGCTCACGTCGGTCTTGGCGCCGTCCGGGAAGGCGCGCTGGCCGCAGCCGCCATCGTTGTTGTCATAGCCGGCGCTCAGTGCGTAGGCCAGCACGCGCTCGGCCACCTGGGCGTAGACCGGCGAGATGGCCGCGCCCGTCGTCAGCAGATGGCTCCACTCGAACTGATGGCCGAGGTCGATGTAGCCGCCGGCGGCCTTGGTGGCCAGCGGCTGCCAGGCCTCGTCGTACCACTCGGGGATGCGTGCGCCGCCGTCGGCCTGGCCCTGCAGCAGCTGGTAGCAGACGAAGTCGCCCAGCCGCCGCGCACCCGCCTGCACGCCCTTGTCGTCGGTGGCTTCATGCAGGGCGAGCAAAGCCTCGAACATGTGCATGACCGGGTTCTGCGTGCGCCCGCCGGCCATGGGCTTGAAGTCGCGCCCGCACTCGTTGACGAGGCCCCCGCGCGCGTCGAAAAAACCGGCCTGGATGGCGCCCCAGGCCTTGAGCGCCGCGTCGCGGTGGCGCGTGTCCTGGCCGGCGCGGTAGAGCTGGGCCAGCGCCAGCAGCACGAAGGCATGGCCGTAGGCGCGCTTGATGCCGGCGCGCGGGCTGCCGTCGGGTGCCACGGTGTGGAAGAAGCCACCATGCAGCGGGTCGGCAAAGCGCTCCAGCAGGAAGTCGGCGCCGCGCCGGGCGGCGTCGAGGTAGCGGGCGTCCTGCGTGGCTTCAAAGCCGGCCGCGAAGGCGTAGACCAAGCGGGCCTGGCCGGTCAGTTCCAGCTCCGGTTGAGGCTGGGCCTGCCAGGCGCGGTTGAACGCCGTCTGGAAGCCACCTCCCGGCATTGGCGCCTTTGCCAGCCAGCGCTGCAGCAGGCCGTTTAGATCGGCGCGGTGCCAGGCGGCGTCGATGCGGCTGCGGGAGCGCGCGTCGGGGTCGCCGCAGGCCGCCAGCGCCGCCGGCCACGCCAGCACGGCGCGGCGACGCAAGCCGTCAACGCCCATGCGGCCAGGTTGCCTTGGCCACCGGCCCCTTGGCCTGCTTGCCGCGTGCGGACCAGAGCTTGTAGGCAGTGGGCGTCAGCTGGCGCTTGAGCAGGGCCACCAGCTCGCCATGGCCGATGCCGTGCTCGCGCAGCACCTTGCCATAGGGCGGCATGTCGTCCCAGGCGGTGGCGATGACGCGCTTGATGTCTTCGGGGCTGAGTCGGGGTGCTGTCTTGGCCATAGCCCCGATTGTCGATGTTTGTCGTGCTCAGTTGAATCGTTGCGCGACCCAGGCCGCAGCCGCGCCGGCCGCCGTGCTCGCGAACACGCCCCAGGCCGTGTCCGCCAGCACCAGCTTCAGCGGCCATTGGCGCAGCGTGGCCGCGTTGGTGAGGTCGTAGACGCCGTAAGCCACCAACCCCACCAGCGCCGCGCGCGCGACCTGCATGCCGAAGGACTGGCCCGCCGGGAACAGCGCCAGGGCCACCAGCGCGGCCGGGTAGGCCAGGTAGAAGACCAGGGCCGGCGCCCAGCGGATCTGCTCGACCATCTGCGCGCCGATCTGCTGGCGGTAGAAGTCCTTGGCGATCAGGCCCAGCCAGAGCGCGTCCAGTACACCCATGACGATCAGGGCGGCGAGATAGGGCTTGAGGGCGGCGTTCATGGAACCGGAGTGTGCATGGCCTCGCCGCCGTTCGTCCTACAACGGCTGTGGCGCCGCGCTGGCAAGGCGCCCCGGGCGACGGCCCCAGCATCAAGGCACCGAAAACCCACTCGGCTCAGCCGCGATGGCCATGACCTCCTCCGCACTGCCCCTGACTGCCAAGACCGCCGCTTCTGCCCTGTTACCGGGCGCTACTGCTGCGCCGACGCCGCACCGGCGACCGTCGCTGTCGCTGCTGGCCACCGAGCCGGCGCGCGCCACGCTGGAGGCTTGTGCGGCGCTGAACCACTGGCGCAAAGCCCCCGAGGACGTCGGCCAGGGCCACACGGTGATGCTGTTCCCCGGCCTGGGCACCGACGGCCTGACGATGTGGCCGCTGCGCCGCCATCTGGAGCGCGCGGGCTTTCGGGTGCTGGACTGGGGCCAGGGCATGAACACCGGCCCCAAGGGCGACGTCGACACCTGGCTGGACCGCCTGGCCGAGGCCGTGCACGAGCGCATCGCGCCGGCCACCCACGCAAGCTTGGTGGGCTGGAGTCTGGGCGGCTTCTACGCCCGCGAGCTGGCCAAGCGCCTGCCCGAGCGCGTGCCCCATGTCATCACCATCGGCACGCCCTTCAACGGCGGCCCGGACGACACGCATGTGGGGTGGCTGTTCCGCCTGCTGAACGGCCGCCGCGCGCAGGAGCACGACGCACTGCGCGAGCGCCTGGCCGAGCCGCCGCCGGTGCCGACGGTCTCGCTCTACAGCCGCCGCGATGGCGTCGTCGCCTGGGAGGCCTGCGTGCATGCGCGCAGCTGGCCGCTGGCGCGCGACATCGAGGTGCAGGCCAGCCACATGGGCATGGGCTGGGCGCCCGAGGTGCTGACCCGCGTGACCCGCGTGCTGGCCTGCCGCCGCGAAGCCACCGCCACCACCGCCACCGCATGACCACCGCCGTGATGACCTCCCCCGGGCGTGTGGCCTACCAGCGCAGCGGCCCGCGCGAGGACTCGCCGGCGCCCACGCCGCCGCCCGAGAAGCTGCCGCCGCGCGAGCCCGTCGTGCCGGCCAAGCTGCGCAGCACGCTGAAGCGCGTCTTCGGCCTGCGCGCATTGCGGCCGGGACAGGCCGAAGTCATCGCGCGCGTGCTGGCCGGGCAGAACACGCTGGCCGTCATGCCCACCGGCGCCGGCAAGTCGCTGTGCTACCAGCTGCCCGCCGTGCTGAGCGAAGCGATCACGGTTGTCATCTCACCGCTCATCGCGTTGATGAAGGACCAGTGCGACGCCCTCAACGAGCGCGGCGTGGCCGCAGTGCAGCTGCACTCGGGGCTGGATGCCAATCGCCGCCTGGCGGGCGAGGCGCTGCTGACGCGCGGCGCCGTGCGCGTGGTGTTCACCACGCCCGAGCGCCTGGCCGACCCGCGCACTCGCGGCCTGCTGCAGGAGCAGCGCGTGGGCCTGCTGGTGGTGGACGAGGCGCACTGCATCTCGCAATGGGGCCACGATTTCCGCCCCGCCTTCAGCGCGATTCGCGACGCCCGCCGCGCGCTGGGCCGCCCGCCCGTGCTGGCGCTGACGGCGACGGCCTCCGCGCCCGTGCAGCGCGAGATTGCCGCGCTGCTGGACATCCCGCGCGACGGCATCCTCAGCCACGGTGTGTACCGGCCCAACCTGAACCTGGCCGTGGAGCTGCCGCAGACGGAAAAAGAGCGCCGCGAGTTCATCCTGCGGCGCCTGAAGAACCTTGAAGGCAACGCCATCGTCTACTGCGCCACCGTGCGCGAGGCGACGGCCCTGTACCGCCAACTGCGCGAGGCCGAGCTGCCTGCCGGGCTCTATCACGGCAAGCTGCCAGCGAAGGAACGCACGGCCACCCAGGAGGCCTTCATGCGTGACGACACACGCATCATGGTCGCCACCAACGCCTTCGGCATGGGCATAGACAAGCCCGACATCCGCCTCGTGCTGCATGCGCAGATGCCGGCCACCATCGAGGCCTATGTGCAGGAATGTGGCCGCGCCGGCCGCGACGGCGAGCCGGCCGACTGCGTGCTGATGTTCCGCGAGGGCGACCGCGCGCTGCAGCAGTTCTTCGCCGGCGGCCACACGCCCAGCCGCGAGGAGCTGAGCGGCGTCTGGCGCGCCTTGGCCAGCCACACGCCGCAGGGCGGCTGGCTGCCCGCGGCGCTGGCTGAAATGGTCAGGATGCCGCAGCGCCGGCTGGACCAGGTGCTGGCCGCATTGCGCTCCGTGCGGGCCGTACGCGCGGTGGGTGGCAGCGAGGCCGACGGCCTGCGCGCGTCCACGCGGCGCGAAGCGGCCGACGTGATCGACGCCGCACAAGCCGCCGCCGAGCAGCGCCAGCAGAACGACCGCGACGGTCTCTCGGCCATGGTGCTCTATGCCAAGGCCGGCAGCTGCCGCTGGGCCGGCGTGCTGGCGCACTTTGGCGAGTCGCTGGACGACGGCGCCGCGCGCTGCGGGCATTGCGACAGCTGCGCGCGCTTCGAGAAGCTGTTGGCGACCGAGCGGTCAGCACCCGAAGTGGAGGATGCCGCCGCCACGCCAGACGCATCGTTCAAGCCGGGTCAGCGCGTGCGCGTGCGCCGCTTCGGCTGGGGTGAAGTGCAAGCCTGTACCGCCGATGCCGTGCGCATCTCCTTCCCGCGCCACGGCCAGCGCGACATCCACCCGGACTTCGTCTTGGCGACCGCCAGAGGCTAGCCTCCGCGCGTCACCGGCATCTGCACCTCGCCACCTGGCAACTTCATGTGGCTGGCCAGCTCCAGCTTGGCCAGCGAGTTGCGGTGCACCTCGTCCGGGCCGTCGGCCAACCTCAATGTGCGCTGGTGAGCCCACATCATGGCCAGCGGTGTGTCCTGCGACACGCCTGCGCCGCCGAACACCTGGATGGCCCAGTCGATGACCTGCAGCGCCATGTTGGGCGCGACGATCTTGATCATCGCGATCTCGGCCTTGGCGACCTTGTTGCCCACGGTGTCCATCATGTGGGCGGCGCGCAGCGTCAGCAGGCGGGCCTGGTCGATCATGCAGCGCGACTCGGCGATGCGCTCCTGCGTAACGGTCTGCTGGGCAATGGTCTTGCCGAAGGCCGTGCGCGCGATGGCGCGTTCGCACATCAGCTGCAGCGCGCGCTCGGCCGCGCCGATGCTGCGCATGCAGTGGTGAATGCGGCCCGGGCCGAGCCGGCCCTGCGCGATCTCGAAGCCGCGGCCTTCGCCGAGCAGGATGTTGGCCGCCGGCACGCGCACGTTCTTCAGCTCGACTTCCATGTGGCCATGCGGTGCGTCGTCATAGCCGAACACGGACAGCGGGCGCAGCACGGTGATGCCGGGCGTGTCGGCCGGCACAACGATCATGGACTGCTGCTCGTGGCGGCCGGCCTCGGTGTTGGTCTTGCCCATGACGATGTAGACGGCGCAGCGCGGGTCGCCGGCGCCACTGCTCCACCACTTGCGGCCGTTGATGACGTAGTCGTCACCGTCGCGTTCGATGCGGCATTCAATGTTGGTGGCGTCGCTGGACGCCACGGCCGGCTCGGTCATCAGGAAGGCCGAGCGGATCTCGCCGCGCAGCAGCGGCTCCAGCCACTTGTCCTTCAGGCTCTCTGACGCATAGCGCTCCAGCGTCTCCATGTTGCCGGTGTCCGGCGCCGAGCAGTTGAAGACCTCGGGCGCCCAGAACACACGGCCCATGACCTCGCACATGGGGGCGTATTCGAGGTTGGACAGGCCCTCCGGCGCACGGTTGGATTTGGGCAGGAAGAGGTTCCAGAGCCCGGCCGCGCGGGCCTTGGGTTTCAGCTCCTCGATGACCTTCGTCGCCAGCCAGGGGTTGCCGGCGCGGCGGTTGGCTTCGATCTCTTCGAGGTAGCGGCGCTCGTTGGGGTAGATGTGCTCATCGAAGAAGGCGAGCAGGCGCTCGCGCATCTGCGCGACCTTGGGGCTGTAGTCGAAGTTCATGCGCGGCTTTCCAGTGCGGGTGGCGGCAGTTTGGCCCAGCCACGCCGTGGCGCTTGTCACGCAGGCGGCATCGAGTCTCCGGCGAGACCTGCCGCTGGCTACCCGCCGGCCCAGGGCGCTGCTACGCTCCCACGCTGCCCTAACCCCAGATCCGACGTGATAGCTGCCACCCTAGCGCGCGCACTGCTGTTGGCCTTGCCGGCCCTGGCAGTGGCCTGCGCCTGCGTCGTTCTGCAGGCTTCCGCCGCCGCCACGGCGGTGGCCGTCGGCCTGGCGGCGTATCTGCCCGCCGCTGTCGGCTTCCTGCTCGGCCGCCGCCAACGCCACGCCATGGAGCGGCGCGCCAATGACCTGGTCGAGGCCCTCATCGACGCCATCCCTGACCCGATCTACATCAAGCGGCGCGGTGGCCGCTATGTGATGGTCAACGAGGCGTTTGCGCGCTATCACGGCGTCAGCCGTCAGGACGTGCTGAGCGGCCGGCTCGAAGACCGGGCGAGCAACCGCGCCAATCACGAGGTGTCGCTGCGCGAAGACGAGCAGATCCTGGCCGGTGCCGAGTTGACCAAGGAGGAGCACACCATCCGGCGCCACACGGGCGAAGAAGTCTTTCGCATCATCAGCAAGCACCGCAGCGTGGACATGGCCGGCGAGCCCGTCGTCGTGGGCATCGACCACCACATCACCAAATGGCGAGTCGCCGAGCGCGAGCTCACGCAGGCGCTGGAACGCGAGGTCGAGCAGCGCGTGCGGACGGAGCGCTTCGTGCAGGACCTCATCGACCTGCTGCCCGATGCCATCCACATCAAGGATGCCAGCAGCCGCCTGGTGATGGTGAACGCGGCGGCGGCCCGCATCCGCCAGATGACCAAGGAACAACTCGTCGGCCTGAACGGCCGCGACCTGGCGCCGCGCGCCGAGGTGGGTGAACTGTCCATGACCGAGGACGCCCTCGTGCTGGCCGGCGAGGAGATCGTCAAGGAAGAGGCCGGCGTGCTGCCGGTGACCGGCGAGGAGTGCCATCGCATCGTCGTCAAGCGGCGCTGCATCAACGCGGACGGCAACCCGATGGTGGTCTCCATCCAGCACTACGTGACCGAGTGGCGGCTGGCCGAGCGCGAGCTGCGCCGGCTGGCGCAGGAGGACGTGCTGACGGGCATTGCCAACCGCCGCTACTTCAGCACCGAGGCCGAGCGCGCCATGCACGCCATCGAGCGCCACGATCAGCCGCTGTCCCTGCTGCTGCTGGACCTGGATCACTTCAAGGACATCAACGACGAGTACGGCCACAACGTCGGCGACGAGGTGCTGGCCGAATTGGTGAGGCGGCTGCTGGAGGTGCTGCGCAAGTCCGACCTCCCAGGGCGCTGGGGTGGCGAGGAGTTCATCGCGCTGCTGCACAGCGATGCCGAGGCGGCGACGGCCGTGGCCGAGCGCGTGCGCCTGGCGGTGGCCGGCACGCCCTTCGCCACATCGCATGGCCCGGTGGCGGTCACGCTCAGCGGCGGCTGCGCCAGCTACCGGCATGGCGACAGCCTGTCCCGGCTGGTCGGCCGGGCCGACAAGGCCCTCTACGCCGCCAAGCACGGCGGCCGCAACCGCATCATGGATGCATCGGACCAGCCCGACACCATGCCCGCCTCCCTGAGTGGCGAGCTGGATGCCCCAGCCTCAGCCGGCTAGCAGCTTCTCTTCGGCCAGCGCCAGCGCGGCCGGCGTGCCGCTGATGACCAGGGTGTCGCCGCCGCTCAGCGTGGCGCCGTCCACCAGCAGGCCCTTGCCATTGGCCCGCCGCAGCGACACGACGGCCACGCCCACGGCGTGCAGGGCCAGCTCGTCCAGCGGCCGGCCGGCATGCACAGATGCCGTGGGCAGCGTGACCGAGCTCAGCCGCGCCTGATCGACTTCGTCGCCCGTGTCGTCGTCGGCGCCGTGGAAATAGCCGCGCAGCAGGCCGTAGCGCTTATCGCGCGCGTCACGGGTGATGCGGATGACACGGCGCATCGGCACACCCACCAGCGCCAATGCGTGCGAAGCCAGCATGAGACTGCCCTCGATGGCCTCGGGCACGACCTCGGTGGCGCCCGCCGCGCGGAGCTTTTCGAGGTCGGTGTCATCGATGGTGCGCACGACGACGGGCACCTGCGGCGCATGGGTCTGCACGAGGTGGAGGATCTTCAGCGCCGAAGGGGTGTCGTGATAGCTGACGACCACGGCGCTGGCCCGCGCCAGGCCGGCGGCCATCAGGCTCTGCACCTTGGCCGCATCGCCGAAGACGACGCTCTGGCCGGCCGCCGCCGCCTGGCGCACGCGGTCGGGGTCCAGGTCCAGCGCCATATAGGGGATGTGCTCGCCCTCCAGCAGTCGTGCCAGGTTTTGCCCCGAGCGGCCGTAGCCGGCAATGATGACGTGGGCCTCGGCCTTGATGCTTTTCTTGGCAATGCTGGTCAGCTGCACGGACTGCATCAGCCAGTCGCTGCTGGACAGCTTCATGACGATGCGGTTGCTGTACATGATGATGAAGGGCGTCAGCAGCATGGACAGCACCATGCTGGCCAGCACCGGGCTGACCCATTCGGCGGCGACGAGCCTGTGCTGCTCGCCCAGCGTCAGCAGCACAAAGCCGAACTCGCCGGCCTGGGCGAGATACAGGCCCGTGCGCAGCGCCACGCCCGGCGGCGACCTGAACAGCCGCGCCAGCCCGGCGATGAGCGCGAACTTGGTGATGACGGGCAAGGCAGTCAGCAGCAGGACCAGCCACCAGTGGTCCACCAGCGGCCGCCAGTCCAGCTTCATGCCGATGGTGATGAAGAACAGGCCCAGCAGCACGTCATGGAAGGGCCGGATGTCGGTCTCCACCTGGTGCTTGTATTCGGTCTCGGAGATGAGCATTCCGGCCACGAAGGCACCCAGCGCCAGGCTCAGGCCGGCGTGCTCGGTCATCCAGGCCAGGCCCAGCGTGACGAGCAGCAGGTTGAGCATGAAGAGCTCGTCGCTCTTGCGCCGCGCCACCAGCGTCAGCCACCAGCGCATCAGCTTCTGGCCGCCGTAGAACAGCAGGCCCAGCAGCACCGCCGCCTTCAACCCGGCCCAGGCCAGCGCCTCGGCCATCTCGCCACCGCTGCTGTTCAGCGCCGGAATCAGCACCAGCAGCAACACGACGGCCAGGTCCTGGAACAGCAGCACGCCCATGACCAGCTTGCCGTGCGGGCTTTCCAGCTCCAGCCGTTCGGCCATCAGCTTGACGACGATAGCCGTCGAGCTCATCGCCATCGCCGCACCCAGCACCAAGGCACCTTGCCAGCGCAGATCCCAGGCCTGGCTCAGTAACGCCAGGCCAGTCATCAACATCATGTTGCCGACCAGGGCCCCGGCGATGGTCAATCCCACCTGCGCCAGCCCCAGGCCAAATACCGCCGTGCGCATGGTGCGCAGCTTGGGCAGGTTGAACTCCAGCCCGATGGCGAACATCAGGAAGACGACGCCGAACTCCGCCAGGTACTGGATGCTGGCCGAGTCATGCGCGAAGGCCAGCGCGTTCGGCCCGATGAGCACGCCGACGGCCAGGTAGCCCAGCATGGGCGGCAGCTTCAGGAAGCGGCAGACGACAACGCCGAACACGGCGGCGACGAGGTAGAGGAGGGCGAGGTCCAGAGAGGTCACGGGCGACGATGGTAGGGCCGCGCCGTTCATTCGCAGGCGTTGTCCAGATCCGGCAGGACGATGTGGCGAGAATGCCGGCCACAAATCAACAACGGGCGGGGAGATCGCAGTGAGGAATCTGGGTGCTTGGGGACAGGTAATGGCTTGCGTGGCAGCGTGCGTTCTTGCGGGCTGCGGCGGTGGCGGGGGAAGTGGCGGCGGTTCGAGCAGCCCACCTCCCACGTTGGGAACCCTTTCGGGCAGCTATGACGTCAACGTGTCGGCCGAACTGCTTGTGCCGACGACCGTCACCGCGGTTACGCCGTCGTTGCCCGCAGGCCTGCGCTGCAACCGTGCCAGCGGCACGCTTCCTCCAGGCATGACGCTGAGCGCGGATTGCGCCCTGTCGGGAACTGCCAGCGAGTCGGGTCGCTTCGTCTCTCAGCTGACAGTGACGGCGCCTGGATACTCAGGTTCCGCTAGCGTGGCGTTCTCTGTTCAGGTCGAAGGCCCCTACCTGTCGCTCGTCGAGCCGGACAACCCGCGCATGCTGTCGGCCATCGATGGCAACGGCAACGCGACCCTGCGGAACCAGGGTCTGTTCACGGTCCGTCCGGGCGACAAGACGGTGTATAGCGTCACGGCGGGACGGCTTCCCAGCGGCGTGACGCTCGATCCCGCCACCGGCAATTTCACCGGCATCCCTTTCGAGATGGGCAAGTTCAACGTCACCGTTGGTGCGACCTTCGAGCGCAACGGCGGCCGCGCCACGCTCACCGTCGTCTCGCGTGACTTCTATGTGCTGGAACCTTCCATCAATTTCAGCTATTACCAAAGCTTCATCAACCCAATCGACCTGGGACCTATCCAGCCTGCCGTTCCTCAACTTCTGGGCAGCTTGGGCCCGCTACGGGCGGCCAGGTTCGAATTCATCGGCTCGCCGCCGACCGGCTTCACCATCGACAGCACCACAGGCGTGATTTCCGGGTCGGCCGAGGCCCCTGGCACAGGCGCGCTGGCCGTCAGGGTGTTCCTAGCAGACGGCAACGGTGCCCAGTATCCGGTCGACACGCGCCCCATCGACATCTCCGTTCGGGGCGTGCTTCCGACGTACCACCCCCTGGACTGCATACCAACGTGTTTCGCTCCCTACAGGTCGGAAAACATCTACAGCACGATTGCTACCATCACGCTCGCACCTCTTTCGATGTATCAAGGCCGCGTCGGTGACGTCTATACCTACGAGATCCTGCCGCCGACCGATGGCCGCAAGCTGCCTTCCTGGGTTTCCGTGGCTGCGAACACCGGTGTCGTCACGATCAAGCCAACCACCTCTGGCGATTACGGTCCCTACGGCATGATCCTGAAGGTCACCACCTTGCGAAACGGCAAGAGCATGTCTTCCCTCCAGCGGTGGGATTTCTCCGTCAATTTCTAGTGTTCAGAGGTGGGTATGCAGTGCGCGCATGGCTGCATACCCACTTGGCTAGACAAGTTGTGGCGGTAAAACCAGGCTTCGCGCTACCGTTCGCCCCACTCAAAGTTACGGAGCGTTTCATGCCCAACCTGTCCTTCGTCTCGCCCACGCGCAACAGCCCGTGGGGGACGTATCTGTCCCAGATCGACGCGGTGGAGCCCTATCTGGGCCACCTGGCCCGCTGGGTCGAGACGCTGCGCCGGCCCAAGCGCGCGCTGATCGTGGACGTTCCCATCGAGATGGACAACGGCAGCATCGCCCACTTCGAGGGCTATCGCGTGCAGCACAGCCTGACGCGCGGCCCCGGCAAGGGCGGCGTGCGCTACCACCCGGACGTGACGCTGGAAGAAGTGATGGCCTTGTCGGCCTGGATGACGATCAAGAACGCGGCGATGAACCTGCCCTACGGCGGCGCCAAGGGCGGCATCCGCGTCGACCCCAAGCTGCTCAGCCTCAAGGAGCTGGAAAAGATGACGCGCCGCTACACCAGCGAGATCGGCATCATCATCGGCCCGCAGCAGGACATCCCGGCGCCGGACGTGAACACCAACGGCCAGATCATGGCCTGGATGATGGACACCTACTCGATGAACACCGGCGCCACGGCGACAGGCGTCGTCACCGGCAAGCCGATCGAGCTGGGCGGCTCGCTGGGCCGCGTGGCCGCCACCGGTCGCGGTGTGTTCGTCGTCGGCCGTGAAGCGATGCGCCGCCTGGGCCMGCCGCTCGAAGGCGCGCGCATCGCCGTGCAGGGCTTCGGCAACGTCGGTTCCATCGCCGCCAAGCTGTTTGCCGCCAATGGCGCCAAGGTGGTCTGCGTGCAGGACCACACCGGCACCATCCTGAACGAGAACGGCTTCGACATGGCCAGCCTGCTGGAGCATGTGGCCGCCTACAAGGGCGTGGCGGGCTTCACCGGCGCCGACAAGATCGACGACGAGAACTTCTGGGACGTGGCAAGCGACGTGCTCATTCCGGCCGCGCTGGAAGGCCAGATCACCGCCGAGCGCGCCCAGCGCATCCGCACCCGCCTCGTGCTGGAAGGCGCCAATGGCCCGACCACGCCCGACGGCGAGGCCGTGCTGGCCGACCGTGGCATCGTTGTCGTGCCCGACGTCATCGCCAACGCCGGCGGCGTGACGGTGAGCTACTTCGAATGGGTGCAGGACTTTTCGTCCTTCTTCTGGACCGAGGACGAGATCAACGTCCGCCTGGACAAGATCATCATTGGCGCCTTCAAGCACATCTGGGAAACCAGCGAGCTGCACAAGATCACCCTGCGCACGGCGGCCTTCACGGTGGCGTGCACGCGGGTGCTGCAGGCGCGTGAGGAACGGGGTCTTTACCCCTGAGCCACGGCGGAAATGAAAAGGGCCGGCAGGGCCGGCCCCGGTCTCAGTTCAGTGAGACCTTACAGGCAGCAAAGCAGCTGCTGAAGGCAGCAGGCGATGTCGCCACAGCAGGCCTGAGCCGCGAAGGCAGCGGCGGAGCCGCCGAGCAGCACGGCGGCAGCAGCGGCCTTGATGAGCTTGGATTTCATGGGTTTCCTTTCGATGGTTGATGAATGCGCGTAAGCAGTCATCAGCTAATCGGGAGGAGTCCAGGGCTCATGCGAAGGCCCGGCGTGGAGTGATGCCTGTGGCACGGTTGCGTGCCTTGCATCCAGGGGAGCCACAGCGGGCTGGTCCGGCAACGGCGCCGGCTGAGGCGTGGCACAGGCTTGGCAACTGGCATTCGCGCACTGCGCCATGCCCTTGCAGCCGTGAAGGCAGCAATCGCTGTAGCCGGCCGACACGCTCGCGACCGCCTGACCAACGAAGGTCAGACATCCGAACAGCACCAGAACCATGGCGAGCAGCTTGCGCATGTCGCGATGGTATGCGCGGCCGTCGCCTCCAGGCCCGCTGAAGGACAATCGGAGGGCGCGCCCTTGGTACGAATATGTAGGTACGTCGTATCAAATTCGTTCGCACCTATGGACATCCCTCGCCGCGCGGACAAAGCTCCCGCGCTCTCTAGCGCCACCCATGAATCCTGATTCGTTCGCATTTCCTCCCGCTGGCCTCGGCCGCCGCCAGCTGCTGCAAGGCCTGGCGGCGTCGGCCGTATTGCCGGCCGGGCTGGCGTCGGCGGCGGACCCTCTCATCGTCGGCGGCCTGCCGGTCACCTGCAATCTGACGCTGCCCATCGCCTGCTCGGCGCGCATGGCCACGAACAAGGCATCGGGCAGCAAGGCCTTCGAGTTCGAGTACAGCAAGTACAACGGCTGGCCCGAGATCAAGGAATCGCTGATGACGGGCCGCATCCAGGCGGCCTACATGCTGGCGCCGCTGGTCATGGACCTGGCGGACAAGAAGATCCCCGTCAAGATCGTCTCGCTGGGCCACCGCTCGGGTGCCGTCATCATGGTGCGCACCGATTCGACCTACAAGAAGTTCAAGGACCTCACCGGCAAGCGCATCGCCATCCCCAGCCGCTTCGCGGTGGACTTTCTGTTCCTGCGCAAGATGCTGGCCCAGGAGGGCATGGCGCCGAAGGACATCCAGATCGTCGAAATGCCACCGCCCGACATGCCGGCCGCGCTGTTCGCCAAGGCGGTGGACGGCTATTGCACCGGCGAGCCCTTCGGCGCCGCCGCCCAGCGCGCCGGCTATGCCAGGCCGCTGCGCATGACGCGCGACGAATGGCGCAACTACATCTGCTGCGTGCTGACGGTGCGCGAGGAACTCATCAAGGAGAACCGGCCGCTGGTGCAAAACCTGGTGGACCATGTGCAGGGCGCCGGCAACTGGCTGGACCAGCAGGCCGCCAACCGCGAGAAGGCCATCCAGATCGCTGCCGGCCGCAAGTTCTTCAACCAGGACCCCAACATCCTGCGCTTCGTGATGGAGAACCCGACCGACCGCGTGACCTACGGCGACCTGCGCATGATCCGCAGCGAGTTCGACGAGTTGATGCAGCTGTCCATCGAGGCAGGCACGCTGAAGCAGCCGGTGGCCTACGAGAAGTACGTGGACGACAGCTTCGTCAAGGCGGCCAAGGCCGCGCCCATCGCCATATGAAACGCCGCGCGCTGTTGCTGGCCACGCTGCCGTTGACGGCGCAGGCCGCGCCGACGCTGAAGGCCGGCGTCTTCGAGCCCGCCCAGGCCGCGCCCGAGTTCTCCCTCAACGGCAGCGACGGCGCCGAGCTGAAGCTTGCGCGCTTCAAGGGCAGGCTGGTGCTGCTGGTGTTCGGCTTCACGAACTGTCCCGAGGTCTGCCCGACGACGCTGGCGACGCTGGCCCAGGCGCGCAAGGCATTGGGCGCCGACGCGGCCGATGTGCAGGTCGTCTATGTGACGGTGGACCCGGCTCGCGACGACGTGCCGCGCATCCGCCAATACCTGGCCGCCTTCGACCCGACCTTCATCGGCGGCACCGAAGCGCCCGACAAGCTGGCCGCGATGCGCAAGCGCTATGGCGTCGTCGCCGAAAAGATCGCCTCCACGCAGCCCAATGCCTATGGCATGAATCACTCCACCTCGGTCTGGCTGATCGACCGCGCCGGCAAGCTGCGGGCCATGATGCCCTACGGCCACGACGCCAAGGACTTCGTGCACGACCTCAAGCTGCTGCTGGCCGCCAAGTGAAACGCTGGCTCAGGCTTCTGCCCCTGGCGGTGGTGGCGCCGCTGGCCTGGATGGCCTGGGCCGCGTTCGCGCCGCTGCAACTGGCCTCGCGCGACGAGCCGTTCGAAATCCCACCTGGTACCTACGCCCGCCGCATGGCCGGCGACAAGGTCGAGATCCTGCCGGACACCATCCACCTGACGCTGGGCCTGAACGACCAGCTGCTGCTGCGCAACCGCGACGAGGTGCCGCAGCAGTTCGGGCCCGTGCTCATCATGCCGGGGCAGAGTTTTCGCCTGCCCTTCGAGGTCGCCTCGACCTACAGCTTCGCGTGCAGCGCGCACGCCAGCGGGCAGATGGCCGTGGTCGTCGCGCCCACGCCAGAACCCGGCTGGCAGCGCCTGCAATGGCGCTGGCAGCACAGAAACAGAGCCCCCATGACCCCGGAGACCGCTTCTTGAACTTGCCGACATCGAGACTCGCCCGCGTGCTGCCGCCGCTGGGCGTCATCGCCCTGCTGATTGCCCTCTGGTGGTGGGTCGTTGCCCGCAGCGAGAGCGCCATCTTCCCCACGCCCTGGGCCGTCGTCACCGGCACGCTGGAGCTGGCCGAGGACGGCACGCTGTGGGAGCACATCGGCTCGTCGCTGTTCCGCGTCGGCGTGGGCTTTGGCCTGGCCATGCTGGTGGGCATCCCGCTGGGCCTGTGGATGGGCTGGGTGGCCGGCGCCTACCGCACCTTCAACCCGATCTTCCAGATGCTGCGGCCGATCTCGCCCATCGCCTGGATCCCGCTGGCCATCCTGTGGTTCGGCGTCGGCGACATCTCGCCCATCTTCCTGATCTTCATCTCGTCGGTGTTCCCGCTCATCGTGCAGACGACCTCGGGCGTGCACACCATCGACCGGCGCTACCTGCGCGCGGCCACCAACTTCGGCGTGTCGCGCGGCGTCATGCTCCGCCGCGTCGTCATCCCGGCCGTGCTGCCGGAAATCATCATCGGCATGCGCATCGGCATCGGCGTGGCCTGGCTGGTGGTCGTGGCCGCCGAGATGATCGCGCTGCGCTCGGGCCTGGGCTATCTCATCATGGACTCACGCAACGCCGGCAACCGCTACGACCTCGTCATCGCCAGCATGATCCTCATCGGCGTCATCGGCCTGCTGCTGGATGGCGCGACGCGCCTGCTCGAAAAACTCAAGACCGTGCGGTGGCGCTATGTCCGCTGACCCATCCGTGAACAAACAACCCAAGATCGCCGTCAGCGGCCTGACTAAGAGCTTCAAGGCCGCCAAGGGCGGCCAGCTGCCCGTCATCGAAGGCGTGGACTTCGACGTCGCCGAAGGCGAGTTCGTCGCTATCGTCGGCCCCTCCGGCTGCGGCAAGTCGACGCTGATGAACATCCTGGCCGGCTTCGAGAAGCCCGACGGCGGCAGCCTGTTCATCGATGGCCAGCCCCACCCCGGCCCCAGCCCGCAGGGCATCGTCATCTCGCAATACGGCTCGGTCTTCCCCTGGCTCACCGTTCAGCAGAACCTGATGTTCGGCCTGACCGGCCAGGAGCACGGCGTCGATGCCGAACGCGTCAAGCTGGCCGACCACTACGCCGCCATGGTGGGGTTGAAGGGCTTCGAGGGCGCCTACCCGCACGAGCTGTCGGGCGGCATGCTCAAGCGCGTGGAGCTGGCACGGGCCTTCATCGTCAAGCCCGAGATCCTCTACCTCGACGAGCCCTTCTCGGCGCTGGACGCGCTGATGAACCTGCGCATGCGCAATGAGCTGCTGCGCATCCTGGCGGAGGAGAAGCACACCGTGCTGCTTATCACCCACGACGTCGACGAGGCCCTCTACATGGCCGACCGCATCCTCGTGCTGTCCCCACGGCCGACGCGCATCCAGGCCCGCTTCGAGCTGGACATGCCACATCCACGCCGGCTCATCAGCCCCGAGATGGATGCACTGCGCGAGGCCATCCTGAAGGAGCTGGGGCTGGAGATGCCCGTCTGAATGGAAAAAGCCGCTGAGGGCGTCGCCCCAGCGGCTTGTCGACGGCGTCGGGCGCCGGCTTACAGGGCTTGATCGCCCCGGGTGCGACGGCGGCCCGCCGCGCCCATCGCCAACAAGGCGACGGTCAACAGCGCCAGCGCGCCGGGCTCCGGCAAGGCGCCGGGCGCCGTGCTGGCAATGCCGCTGATGTCGAACACCTTCAGACTGCTGCCACTGCCGCTGCGCCAGTCGTAATAGAAGAGCTGGCCATTGCCATAGGTCAGGCCGGCGTCCAGGCCTTCCAGGCCCAGGCCGAAGGTCTCCAGCAGCGAGCCGGTGTCCAGGTCGAAGCGGCGGATCGACGCCGAGGCGAGGTAGTCCAGCACCCAGATGGAGTTGTGGCTCGTGTCGACCGCGAAATCGGCAATGCCGGCGCCAGCCAGGGTCAGCGTCTTGGTGATGGTGTCCGGCGTCGCGGTGGACGACACGCGGATGTTGTGCAGGGTGTTGTTGGTGTAACCCGTCGTCGCCTCGGTGCGGTAGAGCTGGCCGGCACGCACGTCGATGGGGTAGCCCCCGTAGGCCGCCGTCTCGTTGCCGACGGCGGTCGCAGCGCCCGTGGTCTTGCCCAGCTTGTAGAGATCGCGGCCGCCGCTGTTGGACGTGTAGTCGCTGAAGTAGTAGTTGCCGGCATCGGCCGCAACGGACACCACATGGTTCGCGGTGCCGGCCGTGTTGCTCGCGGTGAAGGGAATCGCGCCGATGGTGCGCGTGCCCAGCACGGTGCCGGTCAGGTTGGTGCGCACTATGCTGTTGCCGCTTTGCTGGGCAAAGATCAACTCGTTGGCGGCTTCGTCAAAGCCCATGCCCTGGGGGTGGAAGTTGGACGAGCTGGCCGACAGCGCAGCACCCAGCGCGTAGGTGTTGCTCAGCGTCAGCGCACCGGCGCCGGCAGCCTGAGGCAGGACAGCCAGCATCGCCAGCGCGCCCATCGATCCGAACCATCTCTTCAACATGCCATCCCCCTAGAACCAAACTTGAAAGTGGGCGCAGTCTATGGTTGGCAGAGCATCTGCCAAGCCGCCGACACCGGGGGGTGGGGGTCGTGGTTGGTGATGGATGTCTCGAAATACCCTGGGGTCAGGTGGTGCCACCTGCGGTCATCACGGCGCCCGTGCTGTCGAGCACGCGCAGCGTGACGGGAATGGCCGCTGCCACGCTCTGCGTGACGGTGCAATAGTCCTCGAAGGTGTCCAGCACACGCTGGATGTGAGCCAGCTCGGCGGCCGGTTTGCCCAGGTGCAGGTCCACCGCCAGGCCTTGCACGCGGTTGCGGCCGCGCTCGTTCTTGCCCACCGTGGCCTTGACCTCCGTGCGCAGCGGCGCCGGGTCGTCCTTGTACTTCTGGCACGCGAACCACAGCGAGGCGCTCAGGCAGTTGCCGACCGCTGATGCGAGCAGCTCGACGGGATCAGGCCCCAGGCCAGTCCCGAAGGGCACTGGTTCGTCGGACAGCAGCACCGGAATTTCCGGCGCGTAGTGATGTTCGAACTGGTAGCCCTGACGCTGGATCAGGGTGACGCTGGGCTTGTCCATGGGGGCCTCCTCAGATGGGCTGAGATTGTCGTTGCAGCCGCTCGCGCCATTGCGCAGGGGTCAGGGCAACCCGCCGCGACTGCCAGCCCGACGCGATGCCGATGTCATAGCCGTAGGTCACGACCACCACGAGCTGGTCCACCTGCTCCAGCTCCGCAGCGTGCCGCGCCAGCAGCGCGCGGGCGATGCGATCGCACAGGGCATCGTCCTTCAGATGTTCCGCGTCGCTCAGCGCCTGCACCGTGAGATAGGTCGACGAACTCGACCCCTGCGTGCTGCGCACGGCCGTCCAGCCCTTGCTGACGCCCGCCTGGCGCACGCCGGGCAGCTGCACGACGGTGGCGCGCGTGGCGATCATCACCGCGACATCGCCTTCGCCCATCTTGCCCTGCATCCACACCGGCAAGGCCAGCGACAGCAGCGCCAGCACGCCGATCACGACCAGATGGCCGCGCCAGACAGGCCCGCCCGGCACCGCGCCCAGCGGCAGCGGCTCGCGCACAACGACCGAGCCCGCCGCCCAGTCGTGCAGGGACCGCCGGCTGGGCCGGTTGAACACCAGCAGGTAGAGCAGGCCCAGCCCCAGCCCAAAAACGATCAGGCACAGCGCCATGACCAGCGGCAGCATCAGCAGCAGGTCGGGGTCGGCCACCGCGTTGTTCAGGAACCAGGGCACGGCCACCACCGCGCCGCGCAACAGGCCGCGTGCCGGCGACAGCAGTGCGCCGTCCAGGCCCACCGTGCGCAGGCCCAGCAGGCGTTTGCCGATGGTCTGGCCGCCGGCGAGGCGGCTGTTCATCAACCCCAGATAGGGCCAGGCCAGCGCGAAGCCGACGAGCCGGCCCCAGCCGCCCAGCGCGGCGAGCGCATCGAAGGCCAGCCAGCCCAGCAGCATGCCGGCGGCGCCCAGCAGCAGGGTATCGACGACGAAGGCCGCCACGCGGCGCCAGAAGCCCGCGAAGGGCGAGGCGGGCGGTGTTGGGCTCAAGCCGGCGCTGCCGGCGTCTGTCGTTGTCATGGGGCCTCCCTGGAGGCGGCCATTCTCAGCGCAGGTCGTCGGTCTCGAAGTAGATGCCGGTCAGGCCCTTGGCCTTGAAAGCGCGCTGGACGGCGGCGTCAGGCTTTGCCAGGCCCTGCAATGGGACATCGATCTCGCCACGCAGCGCGGGTGCGTCCAGGCGCACGATGTGGTCGAAGTCCGGCCGGCGGTCAATGGTCTTGAACGCGAACCACTCGCTGCCCTGGCCGATGAGCCGGTAGCGCCCCGTCGCGGCTTGTCGCTGCGCGGGCTTCAGGCGCCGGAACAGCAGCACCTCGTCGATGACGACGCGCTGCTCGCCGGCCTGCGGCTTGCCGCCACGCTCGAAGTGGCCCTCGAAAAAGCGCGCCTTGAACTCGCGCAGTGGCTGGGCGTGGCCGGGCGACAGGCGCAGCAGGTCGAAGGTTTCGGGGTCGAAGGTCCACAGCTTCGGTTCACGGGCCAGCGTCTCGCGCAGCAGCTTGTCCGCCGCCGCGTCGGCCAGATGGAAGCGCAGCAGGATCTGGCTGTCATGCGGCGTGTGGAACATCGGCAGGTGCGAGGCATACAAGCCCTCGCGGCCACCAAAGACCGCCATGCCGTGGCCGCCGATGGCGGTCTCGGCATGCGTCACGGCCGGAAGGCCAGTGGCCAATGCAAGAAGGACGTGGCGGCGGGAATTCATGCCGCCATTCTGGAACGCCGATTGCTCCGACGCTTCACCGGGGTTGCCCCTGTCATCGGCCGCCGCGCCCAGCGCGTTGGCGGCTGCCACTCGTCCCCAAGGGGCACGAACCGCCCGGCACCACCGACGACGGAATAATCCCCCCATGCCACGTTCTCGTTTTGTCCTGATCCTGCCGATGCTGCTCGGCGCGCTGCTGGCCGGCTGCGGCGGCGTGCCCACCTCCGAAAAGGGGAGCAAGGTCTACCAGCGCGAAAGCTTTGCCGCCGAGGAGACCTTCTCGCGCCTGTTCGACGCCAATGTCGATGCCACCTGCGAGGCCGCCCGCCGCGCGCTGCTCAGCCAGGGCTATGTCATCAGCAAGGCCGAGGCCGGCGTGGTGCGCGGCGCCAAGCATTTCCAGCCCGGCGGCGAGATGCATGTGGAGATCGCCTTCAACGTCGTCTGCGTCGGCGACGGCCCCAAGCAACAGGTTGCCACCGCCTATGTCAGCGCCCAGCAGGACCGCTACGCGCTGAAGAAGAGCAACCAGGCCGCCAGCCTGGGTGTCAGCGCCCTGGGCTCGATCTCGGTGCCGATGACGTCGAGCGACGATTCCCTCGTCAAGGTCGCCTCCGAGACGATTCCGGCCGGCGAGTTCTACGACCGCTTCTTCACGCTGATGCAACGCATGCTGCGCGAGAACACTTCAACTGAGCGCTGAAAGGTGAAGCCCCTCGTCCGGTCTCGCACCGCTGCACGCGGGCGAGCCCAGCCGGTCCCCCGTGGGGACGGCGATGCATGCGGCGTTGAGCCGCATGCACATCGCCAGACGGGCCGGCTTGGGAGCGGCCCGGCGCTCGTCCCGCGCAATGCACGACGGACATGAAGCGCCGGGCGGCACACCACCACGTCTACGTCGTGCTGCTGGCGGAGCAGGTGTGGAACGAGCCTGCCTTCCGCCAGGCCAACCCGCAGCACGACATCGTCAAGCCCTGCCTCTACGTGGGCATGACGGGGCTGGACCCCGACCTGCGCTTCGACCGCCACATGGCCGGCGTGCAGGCCAATCGCTTCGTGCTGAAGTACGGCGTGCGGCTGATGCCCGAGCTGTATGAGTTCTACAACCCCATGCCCTACGACGCGGCACGCGACATGGAGGTGGAGCTGGCCATCGCGCTGCGCGAGCAGGGCTACGGCGTGTGGCAGGCCTAGCCTACTTCTCCAGCGACGCCAGCAGCTCGGACAGCTGCGTCCCGCTATTGCGCGCCTGCCGGGTCAGCGGCGTGGGCTCGTTGCCCCAGGTCGACTTGATGCTTGCGGCGGCGGCGCGCTGCTCGGGTGTCAGCTCCGCTTCCACGGCCTGGATGCGTTCCTCCAGCTCCGGGCTGGGCTTGGGCGCGCGCTCCTTGAGCAGTTGCATCAGGGCCAGGCCCTTGACCTTGTCGGGCGACGCGTCGGCGGCGAAGTGCCGGGCGAGCAGGGCGGTTGACGACAAGTCGCCCTGCCGGGACGCGCGATCAAACCAGACCAGCGCCTGGGCGAGGTCGCCGCCCCTGCCGTAGTGCGCGCCGACACCCTGCTGCGCAAGGTCGTAGCCCGCCTCGGCGGCGCGCAGCTTGTACTTCAGGGCCAGACCCGGGTCGACCGGCACCACACCGCTGAATTGACCCGCGTAGTAGCAGCCTACCTTGAAGGCCGCCAGCTCGTTGCCGGCCTCGGCGGCTTGCAGGAAGTACTTGAACGCGGCCTTGTTGTCCTTGGCCGTGCCGACGCCGTTGTTCAGGAACATGCCCAGGTGGTAGGCCACCTCGGCGTTGCCGGCCGGTGCGAGCACGGTCAGGCGTTTGAACAGGCCCTGCTGCGATCCATCCGCCGCCTGCGCCAGGGCGCCGCCGAGGCAGAGAGCTGCTGCAAGAACAAGGTTTCGCGTGAAGTACCGAGAAGCCATGGGCTGTCCGGAAGTTGAGGAAGCACCAGCATAACCACCCATCTGCACCCACCTGCATCCACCGATCCCGCCGTGATGGACCCGCCAGCCGCGACGTGTGGCAGGCTTGAGGCCATGAACCGCCTACAAGCTGAGCTGCACCGCCTGTACCACCCGTCCGCGCCCGGCGACGTGCGCGCGCTGCTGCTGGAGCTGGCCCGCCCGGCCGACTGGGAAGCGCTGGGCCCGGTCTGGCGCGGTGTGCAGGCCGACCTGCAGCTGCCCGCGCCCGGCATCGCCGTGTCGGGCACGGATGGCCTGCAGCTGTGGTTCTCGCTGCAGCAGCCCGTCAGCGCGGCCCGGGCGGCGGACTTCCTGGCGCGGCTGCAGGCGCGCTACCTGCCCGGCATCGCGCCGGCGCGGCTGCGCCTGCTGCCCTTGCCCCAGGCGCCACAGGTGCCCGAACAGGACGCCGCGACGGGCAACTGGTCCGCCTTCGTCGCGCCCGACCTCGCGCCGGTGTTTGCCGACACGCCCTGGCTGGACATCCCGCCCGGCGTGGAAGGCCAGGCAGACCTGCTTTCAAAGCTCAAGAGCATCAAGCCCGGCGCTCTGGACGAGGCGATGCAGCGCCTGCAGCCCGCGCCCGAGGCCCCGTCATCGAGCGCACACACCGGCACTCATCCCAACGACGGGCCAGACATCGACCCGAGGCGCTTTCTTCAGCAGGTGCTGAACGACGAGACGGTCGCGCTGGCGCTGCGCATCGAGGCGGCCAAGGCGCTGTTGCGCTGAACGGGCGGTGCACCCAGGAGACGCCGTTGCTGCATGCCCTGAACCTTCAATCCCGCGCCGGCCGCCGCTGGCTGACCTTTGCCTTTGCCCTGCTCGCGCTGAGCGGCTTCGTGGCTTTGGCCAGCGAGATGCGCGAGTCGGAAACGGTCCATTGGGACACCGCTGCGCTGCACCTGGCGCAGCAGTGGCGCGCCACGCACCCGCTGGTAGAGGCCGTCATGCGCGAGCTGAGCAGCCTGGGCAGCACGCCGGTGATGACGTTGTTCACGCTGCTCGCCGCCGGCTACCTGTGCATGGCGGGCCGGCCGGCGCGGGCGGTGGCGGTGAGCCTGGCCATGATCTCCGCCGCGTTGGCCGTCACGGCGCTGAAGATGGGCTTCGGCCGCGTGCGGCCAGACCCGGCCTTCGCCGCCCTGGTGCAGGCAGGCCTGAGCTTCCCGAGCGGCCACGCCAGCATGTCCGCCGTGTTCTACCTGACCGTGGGCGTGCTGCTGGCGCAGCGGCAGGAGGGGCTGCGGGTGCGCGCCTTCCTGATCGGCGTGGCGGCCTTCATGACCGTGCTGATCGGCGTGACGCGCGTGATGCTGGGCGTGCACTGGGCCAGCGACGTGCTCGCCGGCTGGGCCTTCGGCGCCGGCTGGGCGGCGCTGTGGTTCTGGGTCGCATCGCACCTGCGGGACGCGCGGGCGGCCGGATCGGGCCTGAAGCGCTGACGCCCAGTCAGCTGGCCAACCGCTTGGCCCGCTCCAGCAACAAGGCCCGCTGCACCTCGTTGTCCGTCAAGTCCGCCGCGCGCAGATAGGCGTCGCGCGCCTCGCCGACGCGGCCCAGGCGCTCCAGCACATCGGCCTGCGCGCCAGCCAGCCAGGGGTAGCGCTTGAGCTGCGGCTCGGCGGCCAGCGCATCCAGCAGCGGCAGCGCGGCCGCCGGGCCCTGGGCGAAGCTGACGGCCACTGCGCGGTTCAACGCGATGACGGGCGAGAGGTTCAGCGCCAGCAGGCGGTCGTAGCCGGCCACGATGGCGCCCCAGTCGGTGTCCTCGGCGCGCGCAGCCCGGGCGTGGCAGGCGGCGATGGCTGCCTGCAGCGTGTAGGGCCCTGGATCACCGAACGACAGCGCGCGCTCCAGCGCCACCAGGCCGCGGCGGATCAGCAGCGTGTCCCAGCGGCGGCGGTCCTGGTCGGGCAGCAGCACGGGGCGGCCCTGGGCGTCCAGGCGGGCAGGCAGCCGCGAGGCCTGGATTTCAAGCAGGGCGGCGAGGCCGTGCACTTCCGAATCGGCCGGCAGCAGATGCTGGAGCTGGCGCACCAGCCGCAACGCTTCGTCGCACAGGGCCGGGCGCAGCAAGCTAGCGCCGCTGCCGGCGCTGTGGCCCTCGTTGAAGATCAGGTAGACGACGGCCAGCACGGCGCCCAGGCGCTGCTCGCGCTCCGCCGGCCCGGGCAGCTCGTAGGCCTGGCCGTTGAGGGCCTTCTTGGCGCGCACGATGCGCTGGGCAATGGTGGCCTCGGGCTGCAAAAAGGCGCGGGCGATCTCGGCCGTCTCCAGGCCGCCCAGCAACCGCAGCGTCAGCGCCACCTGGGCCTCGCGCGGCAGCACCGGGTGGCAGGCGATGAAGATCAGGCGCAGCAGTTCGTCGCCGATCTCGGCCTGGTCGCGGGCGGCGTCGAGGTGGTCGGTGAAGTCGGGCACGACGTGGCTGCCTGCGGCTTCGTCGTCGGCGGCCAGGTGCTCGTGCTCGCGCTCCAGCATGGCGCGGCGGCGCAGGCGGTCCAGGGCCTTGTTGCGGGTGGCGGTCATCAGCCAGGCGGCGGGGTTGGTGGGCTGGCCGTCGCGCGGCCAGTGCTCGATGGCGGCGATGAGGGCGTCCTGGGCGCAGTCCTCGGCTTCGTCCAGGTCGCGCAGCAGCTTGGCCGCCGCGCCCACGAGGCGGCTGCGCTCGATGCGCCAGACGCCGGCAGCGATGTCGGCATGGCTCACGGCGTCAGCGACCTTCGTAGGCCTTCTGAAGCGCGGCGAGGTCGATCTTTTCCATTTGCCAGATGGCCTGGAACACCCGCTGCACGCGCGCGCCATCGGGGTCGCGGATCATGTCGAACCAGGCCGCGGGAATGATCTGCCAGGACAGGCCCCAGGCGTCTTCCACCCAGCCGCAGGCCTTGGGCTTGCCGCCGCCCGCCTGCAGTTGCTCCCAGAGGTGGTCGATCTCGGTCTGGTCCTCGCAGGCGACCATCAGCGAGAAGGCCTCGGTGAGCTTGAAGTGCGACCCGCCGTTGAAGGCCGTCATCTGCTGGCCGAGCAGTTCGAACTGCACCACCATGACCGTGCCGGCCGCACCGGGCGAGTTCTCGCCCCAGCGCTGGGTGTGGATGACGCGGCCCTTGTCGGCGCCGAACACCTTCAGGTAGTGCGCCACCGCGTCTTCGGCACCGCTCTGGTACCAGACGAAGGGCGTGAGTTTTTGCTGGATGTGCATGACGTTGTCCTGTTCAGGTTTGCGGGGGCGTGCCGGTCATGTAGACCAGCTCCCAGATATGGCCGTCGAGGTCCTCGAAGCCATGGCCGTACATGAAGCCATGGTCCTGCGGCTCGCGCGGCACGGTGCCGCCGGCGGCGCGGGCCTTGGCGACGAGCTGGTCGACCTCTTCGCGGCTCTCGCAGCTGAGGCACACCAGCACCTCGGTCGCGGCCTTGGCGTCCACCAGCGGCTTGGCGGTGAAGCCCTTGGCGAACTCTTCGGTCAGCAGCATCGCGTAGAGGTTGTCGCCCAGCACGAGGCTGGCGCCCATCTCGTTGGTGAACTGCGGGTTGAAGCTGTAGCCCAGTGCCTCGAAGAAGGCCTTGCTGGCAGGCAGGTTCTTGCAGGGCAGATTGACGAAGATCTGTTTGTGCATGGTGATCTCACAGCGGTTGGATAAGGTGAATCAGGTTGCCGCAGCCGTCCTCGAACATGACGGCCTTGATCGGGCCCATGTTCACGGCCTCGCCGCGCACGACGACGCCGCGGTCGCGCAACTTCTGAGCCTCGGCGTCGACGTCGGTCGTGATGAAGGCATTGATAGGCATGCCGGCGTCGTACAAGGCCTTCTGGTAGACCTTGGACGCCTCCATGTTCATCGGGTCCAGCGACAGCTCGACGCCGTCAATGCCTTCAGGCGACACGACCGTCAGCCAACGGTAGGTGGGGCCCATCTGGATGTCGGCCATCTTGGTGAAGCCGAGCTTGGTCGTGTAGAAGGCCAGCGCCTTCTCCTGGTCGTCGACCATGACGCTGGTGACCTTGATCTGCATGATGTGTCCTTTCAGTGGATGGATTCGGACAGGCTCTTCAGGCGCGCCAGCGCCTTGGGCCAGGTGTCGTTGAGGAAATCCGTGAAGCCGTCGTTCCAGCTTTGCAGGTGGACGACGAGGTGGGTGCCGCCGTCGGGTGCGGCGCTGAAGACGTAGCGCTCGCTGGCGGGTGTCTCGTGCAGCGGGCTGCCCGCGACGGGCCGGCCGTCCTTGATCTCGCCCACCAGGCGCAGCGACAGCTCCTCGTGCCGGCGATGCTCGTCGACGACGGCCTCCATGCCGAAGCCGCGCGGGTCGAGAAAACGCAGGCGGCGGCCGGCCTGCCAACTGCCTTCGAAGTAGGAGCCCTCGCAGAAGGCGCGGGTCCAGTCGCGGTAGGCGGTGGGGTCGAACATGCAGTCCCAGACCCGGGCGACGGGCGCCGCAATGTCGGCGCTGAACTGCAAGTCCTTCATGGCTTGGCCTCCGCCAGCTGGCGCAGGTTCTGCAGGCCGTCCTCGAAGTCACTCCCAACCATCTTGTCCATGTCGATGAACACGCCCATCAGCTTGCTCATGAAGTTGGCGGGCCCGGCCATGCTCCAGCGCACCTCGGTCGCACCATCGGCCGTGGGCTGCAGCGCGAACTCGGCCTGGTTGTGCGCCTCGAACGGCTTCACGAAGTCCAGATTCATGCGCACCGTGCGGCCGGGCTGCTGGCTGGTGATCTCCATGCTGCCGGTGCCGACCTTGTCGCTCTCCCAGGCGTAGCGCGAGCCAATGCCGCTGGGCGCGCCGTCGTAACGGGTCTTGATCAGCGGGTCCTTGCGCTCGTAAGGGTTCCAGCGGTTGAAGCTGCGCAGCTCGCTGACGAGGGGCCAGACCTTGTCGGCCGGTGCGGCGATGCGCAGGCGGCGCTCGACGCGGAACTCGTCGGGCCGCGTGGACGCGTAGACCAGCAAGGCGACAAGGGCGACACCCAAGCAGATCAGGATGATGGACAGGTTGTTCATGTCGCTCTCCTCACTCGCTGCGGATGGCCATGTCGCCCCCGGGGGCGAAATCGGCGTCCTCGTACAGGCGCCGCACTTCGATCTCGCAGCTCATGCCGACGAAGGGCATGGGAAAGCGGCTGGCCCAGGCGCGTGCCTCCGCCTCGGAGCGCACCTGGATCAGCGTGTAGCCGGCGATCAGCTCCTTGGCCTCGGCAAAGGGGCCGTCGATGACCTCGCGGCGACCGGCGGCGTCATAGCGCTGGCGCCAGCCGTCGCGGCTGGGGCGCAGGCCGGCCCCGTCCAGCAGCACGCCGGCCGCGGCCATCTCCTGGTGGAAGCTGCCCATCTCCTCGAACAGCTTGAAGTATTCGGGGCCGGGCGGCTCGCCGCGCTCGCTGACGGCGGTGGCGCGGACTTGGATCATGAATCGCATGAGGGCTCTCCTGGGTTGGGCGGCGGCTCGTTTTCGCTGCCTTCATTCCCACGACGATCCATTCAAGCCGGTTTCGACACACCCCGGGTAACTACCAGATTTAGAAACGTGGGGTTTTCGGGCCGAGCGCCGGGCCGCTCCCAAGCCGGCCCGCGATGGCGATGTGCGCGCGGCTCAATGCCGCAAGCATCGCCGTCCCCCCGGGGGACCGGCTGGGCACGCCAGCGTCCAGCAGGGCGGGACCGGACGAGGGGCTCACATGTAGCAGGGGCCGACGCCACGGATCTCGACCGTCGCCCACTCGGCCGCCGGGCAGCGCTCGGCCCAGGCCAGCGCAACGGCTTCGTCCTCGGTGTCGAGCAGGAAGTAGCCGCCCAGCATCTCCTTGGCCTCGGCGAAGGGGCCGTCCCAGACCTGGGCGCCGCCGTCGCGCTTGGCCAGGCGCTTGGCCGCCGTGCCGAGTGAATTGACGCCCAGCAGCAGGCCCTCGGCCTGCAGTTCGGCGGCGAAGTCCAGCATGCGCTGGTAGACGGCCTCGCCCGCAGGGCGGCCGCGTTCGGCGCGCTGGCCTAGGGGTTCGACGATGAGCAGCATCTGGGGCATGACGTGTCCGCAGTGGTTGTGGGCAATGCCTGCGATTCTGGCCTCGCCGCTGTCCCGGATATGACAGTTGCCTCATGGCCCCGATACGGCGCACAGTTGGGGCCTTAGCGATCGGCGCAAGCCTAAGGTCGCAACTCAGCGGAGGCCGAGATGGACGACATCACCCATGTCGCGATACTGCTCGTGAAGGCAAGCCCCGGTCTGCCCATCATCGGCACGGCTGCGGGCCGGGCCAAGGTGCTGGGCTACGACCCGCAGGCCTTGAACGGCATGCCACTGTCGCTGCTGTGCCCGCTGCGCCAGCCCGATGGCCGGCCCTCGGCCGAGACGCTGGACGGCGTGCTGGCCCAGGTGCAGCTGGCCGGCGCGCTGAGCCTGCCCTGGACTTTCCAGACCCGCCACGGCGAGACCCGGCCCCACGAGCTGCACCTGACGCTGACCGAGCGCGACGGCGAGTCGCAGATCGCCGTATGCATGGTGGATGTGAGCCGCATGCAGTTCGCCGAGCTGCTCAACCAGGCCAAGAACGAGCTGCTGGAGATGGTGGCCACCGGTCAGGCGCTGACACCCGTGCTGAGCCGGCTGACGGCCCTGATCGAATCGCAATTCGACGGCCTGTACTGCACCGTGCTGCTGCTGGACCTGGACGGCCGCCATGTGCGCGTGGGCGCCGGGCCGCGCATGCCGGCGGAGTACATGCAGGCGCTGGAGGGCGCGCCCATCGGCCCGACCGCCGGCTCCTGCGGCACGGCCATGTTCGACGACCGCCTCGTCGTCGTCGACAACATCGCCACCCACCCGCTGTGGGCGCAGTACCGCGACCTGGCCCTGCCCTATGGGTTCAAGGCCTGCTGGTCGGCGCCCATCCATGGGCCTGGGCAAAACGTCATCGGCAGCTTTGCCATGTACTACCGCGAGGTGCGCCGGCCCACGCCCGACGAACTCAGCGCGCTGAACACCGCCAGCCACCTCGCCGGCATCGCCATCGACCAGGACCGCCGCGCCAAGGAGCGCCGTCGCGCCGCGCAATGGCTGGAGGAGCAGATCCAGGCCCGCACGCGGGAGCTGCTGGCGGCGCAGGACGAGCTCGTCAACAGCCGCAAGCTTGCGGCGTTAGGGCAGCTGCTGGCCGGCATCGCCCACGAGATGAACACGCCGCTGGGCACCGCGCTGCTCAGCGCCACGGCGCTGCACGCCGGCAGCGAGACCTTTGCCGAGCGCATGGCCGGCGGCCCACCGCTCAAGCGTCAGGAGCTGGTGGACTGGATCGCGCAGATGCGCACGGGCACCGAACTCGTCGAGCAGAACGTGACCCGCGCGCTGCGCCTGGTCAGCCGCTTCAGGCAGCTCACCGAAGGCAGCGGCCGCGCGGTGCGTTCGCGCTTCGACCTGCGCGAGGCGGTGCTGCAGGCCTGGGCGCGCGTGCAGACCCACCGCGAAGTCGACCATGTGCACCTGGCCTGCGAGCTGCCCGACGGCTTCATGCTCGACGGCTACCCCGAGGTGCTGCAGCAGGTGCTGGAGCAGTTGCTGGAGAACGCCTGCGTGCACGCCTTCCGCGATGGCCGCGAGGGCGTGATCCGCATCGGCGCGCGCCGCAGCGCCGGCACGGATGCCGGGCGGCTGACGCTGGAGGTGCGCGACGACGGCGTGGGCATGCCCGCAGCCGACGTGGCCCGCGCCTTCGAGCCCTTCTTTACGACCACCTTCGGCCAGGGCGGCAGCGGCCTGGGCCTGTTCGTGGCGCACAGCCTGGTCAACGGCATGCTGGGCGGCAGCCTGCAGCTGGACAGCCAGCCGGGCGAGGGCACGGTGGCGCGGCTGGAGCTGCCGCTGCAGGGTGCCACTGCCCTCGCCCTGGCAGCATGAAACTTTCGGGCCGAGCGCCGGGCCGCTCCCAAGCCGGCCCGTCATGGCGATGTGCTTGCCGGTCAATCCGGCAAACATCGCCGTCCCCTTGTATCTTTCCAATCAAGCATTTRGCGGCACGCGCTGAATGCCTTCCGTGTCGCGGTAGCTGCGCCAAACCTGTTGTCCCCCGGAGCTTGAAGTTCGTCCCCGAGCCTATGGTCAACGCAGCCACCCGTCTTGTCCAACCGTGTAGCCCGAACAGTTGCCAATCATGAGCATGCATCCGCAAGGTGGGGTAGCGAACCCGGTTCGTCGCATCAACGTCGGCATCGACGTGGCCAAGCAGCATCTGGATGTCTGCCTGG
>NZ_JBGCUM010000047.1:0-44703 GCF_054177665.1 Roseateles sp. P5_E8
GCCCAAGACAATGGCCGTTGGCCTGAAGGTGGACCACACGTTCTGCAGAAGGACGCCCAAGGCGTCCCCCGCGTTCTCAAAAGCCTTGTCCCGGCGCGGCGGCTTTCGCCTTGCCAGCGCAGCTGCAAGGCTGACGGCCGTGACTTCACGATCACTGGGTATGCCGACGGCCGTCGCCACCGCTCTCAAGCCGATGTACGCCTCCGCACAGCCCTTGCGTCCGCAGGAACATTGCCGCCCGTCTGGATGCATGATCGTGTGCCCGATCTCGCCGCCGGCGCCGGTTGAGCCAGCGAAGAGCGCGCCGTTCAGCACAATCCCAGCCCCGACGCCGGCATTGCAGCTCACGTAGACCAGGAGGCCGTCACTGCGGTTGTCTCCGAATTCACTTTCCCCGATCACAGCCGCGTCCGCCTCGTTCAGGCAATGAAGCGGTATGTGCTGCAAGCCCGCCTTCTGCAGGCCGCGCGATAGCGGCCCTCTCACCGCCACACCGCGCCAGCCCAGATTCGGCGCCACGTCGATGACACCTCGGTTGACATCCACGGTGCCCGGCAATCCGACGCCAATGCCCAGGAGTTGCCCGCCCGCTTGCGTCGCTCTCGCGGCCTCTGCCGTGATGAGATGGCTCAACTGATGCAGCGCCAGCTCCGGCAGGCGGTCCCGAAGTGGTTCGACCAACGAATTGAGCACTTCACCATGCACGGTCGTGCTCACGACCCGGATGCTGTCGACACCCAACTCACTACCGATCAGAACCAAGCCGCTGCCATCGATGCGCAGAGGCGTCGGCGGGCGGCCCAGTGTTCCCGTTCCTGCCGCGCTTTCCTCTGCGACCCACCCCTCCTCGAGCAACTCGTTGACCAGGCTGCTCACGGTGGATTTCGTCAGTCCAGTGCGTTCGGACAGCGCCGCCCTTGACTGGGCGGGCTCCGCAAAAAGGGCGCGCAGCAGCACGGTCCTGTTGATGGTCTTGACGAAGTGTTGATCGCCGATCACCGGGGTATCGATCATGAGCGAGGTCTTCCGTCAAACATCGGCGCCAAGGCAGTCTCCTGTGCGGGCGGTTCGTCAGCGACCCATGAGCGCTGCATGCCCTGATAAAACTTTACTAAAGACTAAACGTTTAGTCTTCGAATGTAAACAGGGAATGGCAAATCTGTTGGATTGACCTTCTGTCGCTGGGCGCTGGGCGCTGGGCGCTGGGCGCTGGGCGTGCCACGCCCGCCCGCGCAAGGTGACTGGATTGGCGGCCGATGAGGCCGGGATCTAGCGCTATGCGGCTACGCGACGCTTGGCGCCGGACCGCCTGGCCGTCGCAGGAGCAGCGGAAGTGACAGAACTTTCCCGCACCACCAGTTCGACCGGCAGAACGATCTCTCCCGGGCCCGTGTTGTCTTCTATCAACGCCATCGCGGCCTCACGGCCTATGGCTTCCTTGTCCACACGGATGGTGGTCAGCGACGGGCTGCCGCGGGCAGCGACGGCGATGTCGTCGTAGCCGACAAATCGAATGTCCTGCGGAACGCGCAAGCCTGCTTCAGTACAGGCCGCGATGGCATTGAGCGCGGTGTCGTCGTTGAACGCAAACACGGCGTCGGGCGGTGAAGGCAGGGCCAGCAACTGGCGCATCGCTTGCCGTCCAGCCTCGGCGTACTCCAGGCTGGTGTCCAGTTCCACCTCCAGATTCGGATTCGCCAGCAGGCCAGCTTCGAACARCGCCGATCTGAAGCCCTTGGCCCGTTGCGACATCGAGGCGTGCGTCAGCGGCCCGATGATCAAGGCCGGCCGCTGCGCGCCGCCTGCTATGAGATGCTGCGTAGCGAGATAGGCTCCGCGAAGGTTGTCGTCACTGATGCACCGGTAGGCGGGATGGGAGTTCAGCGCAAGCACCATGGGCAAGTCGCAATTGCGCATTGCATTCATGATCTCCGGATCGAAGTGACCCATGGCCAGAAGCGCGTCCGCGCTGTCACGGTGCACCTGCCTCGCGATGTCGTCGCCAGCAGCCACTGACAGCAGGCTCAAGGACACGTCTTCTTCACGGCAGGCGGACTCAACGCCGTGCAGCACCAGCGAGTAGAACTGGTTCGCGGCGACCGCGCCCAGCACGCGCGGGTAGAGGAAGAGGATGCGACTCGGTCTGCTCTTGCGCAAGCGGGTGACGTCATACCGAAGGGTTGATGCCACCTTCAAAATCTGAGCGCGCGTCTCGTCCGAGAGGCCGGGCTGGCCCTTCAAAGCCCGGGACACGGTCCCAATCGACACCCCCGAAGCGAGAGCGATCTCCCGCACGGTGATCTTTTTCCCAGGCATTGAGCTTCTCTTTGGCCAGCACAGCGCGTCCACAAACGCGCACCAAGCTGCGCGGCAGGCATCGTCATGTTGTGATAGCCGCGAGCAATTGAAGCTCAGTTTACTAAACTTTTAGTGCCTCATTAGTATTGGTGCTTGGAACCCCAAAGTGCCTTGATTGAGGCCGAGACCGCTAGCCAGTCGACGCGCGAGCAGCTGCCTCCAAAGCTGGACGACCGTTCCCCCCGGGACTGATCATTGATGCCGACCACCGGCCGGGGGAGTCGATGACCGCTTCACGCCACTGACCGGGCGGTCAACTTCGTGGGGCGAACGACGGCAGCCKCTGCAAAGCCGACTCACCGAGCTGTGTCACCTGCTGGCTGCCGCCGGTGCTCATGGTGACTGGATTGCGTGCTCATCGATCTGGCCTGGACGTTGATGAGGAGCGTGCCCCCGCGCGCGTGGTGGCGAACATGGCCTGGCCGTTCTTCAAGCTCGCCCAGGTGGCCGTGAAGGGCGTCGTCGCACCGGCGGATGCGTCTGACAGCAAGGGGCCGGCCAAGCCCAAGCCCTGAAGTCCTCCGACAAGCAAGGACTGGCCCCGGGCGGCGAAGATGCCGCCATGAATGCCTTTACGACACGCCAGCTCTGGCTGCTGGCCCTGGCCAACTTCGTCATCGGCATGGGCGGCTTCGTCGTGGTGRGCGTGCTGACGCCGGTGACGCAGGCCTTCGGCGTCACGCGGCCAGAGGCCGGTGCGCTGATGAGCGTCTACGCTGCCACCTATGCGCTGACGTCGCCGCTGCTGGTGGCCGCCACCGGCCGTGTCGACCGCCGGCGGCTGATGAGCATCGGCCTGGCGCTGTTCGGCGTCGGCTCGCTGGCGGCAGCGCTGGCGCCGAGCTTTGCGTGGCTGCTGGCCGCCCGGGCGCTGATGGCGCTGGGCGGCGGCATCGTCACGCCGGTGGCGGCGTCGATCGGCGCGGCCCTGTCGCTCGCCGAGGAGAGGGGCCGCGCACTCGCCATCGTCTTCGGCGGCCTGACGTTCGCGCAGGTGCTGGGCGTGCCGGCCGGCGCATGGCTCGGTTATGCCTTCGGCTGGCCGGCGGCCTTCGCGGTCGTAGCGTTGCTGTCGCTGTTGGGCTTGGCGGTCATCGCGCTGGCGCTGCCGGCAGGCATCGCGGTGCCGGTGGTCAGCCTGGCCAGCCTCGGCGCCGTGCTGCGCAGCGGCCGGCTGATGATCGCCGTCGCCTTCACGGCGCTGTTCATCGGGGCGCTCTACGTGCCCTACACCTTCATCGCGCCGTTGCTGGAGACGCTCTACGGCCTGAGCCGTGATGGCGTGACCGGCATGCTGGTGCTGTTCGGCATCGGCGCCGTCATCGGCAACGCGATGGGCGGCCGGCTGACCGACCGCGTCGGTTCGCGCCGCACGCTTGTTGCGCTGTGTCTGGCGCAATGTGTGCTGATGCCGGCGCTGACGCTGCCGACGTGGCCGTTGCCGGTCGTCGGCGTGCTGATCACGGTGTGGAGCGTGTTCGGCTGGAGCTTCATGGTGCCGCAGCAGGCGCGGCTGGCGGCGCTGGACCCGGCGCGGCTGCCGGTGCTGTTCGCGCTGAACGCGTCGGCCATCTACGTCGGCGCGACGCTGGGGTCGGGCCTGGGCGGCGCGGTGCTGAACGGGCTAGGGCTGCATGCGCTGGGCCTGTTCGGCGCGGCGCTGGCGCTGCTGGGGCTCGCGTCGCTGGCCTTCAAGCGCTGACCTTCGATATCGGCACGGTCAGGGCAAGTACCGAGGATCGGGCGGCACTCTCGTTTGCATAGTGACCCACACACACAACGAGAGGTGCTTTTGGCCTGCAAAACTGCATTCATGGTGATGATGACGGTCGTTTGCGCAAGCGCGATGGCTGGGGCTTCCGGCAGCCAGGAGCGGCGGGTCGCGCCGCTGGCATGAGCGTCTTGCGCTTGCCGTCGAAAGAGTAGTCGAAGCGCCAGCCATGCGAGCCGCCCTTGACGAACAGAAGAAGGTAGAGCCCTGCGCCGTCGCCAAGCCGGGGCCTGGGATCGCCCGGCTTGATGGCTTTGATGGTGGCGTTTGAGGGGATGAGGTGCTGCGGCATGCAGTAACTTTTCAGCGGGAACGTCGAAATTTTCGAGTTACTGCGCCAGCTACTGCAATGTGATCTCGGATCTCGTGGGATCGCTTGGGACTGTTAGGAAAAGAAAAAAGCCCTAGAGCTTTGATTCTCAAGGGCTTTTCGGAGTTTCCGGGACGGTGCGGGACCGCTTGGAATGATCGGTTGGTGGAGAGGAGGAGGATCGAACTCCCGACCTCCGCATTGCGAACGCGGCGCTCTCCCAGCTGAGCTACCCCCCCACGCGACGCGGCAGTATAGCCACGCGGGTCCCGACAAACGCACCCGTTGCGCGCGCCAGTTCACTGGCCTGGCGGCCCCTCAGGCCGGCAGCGACACGGCGTCCAGCAGCTCGGTCTCGATCTGCAGTTGCGCCTTGTTGTGCTGGAGGGCCGGGCCGTCGAGCAGGAAGGTGTCTTCCACGCGCTCGCCCAGCGTCGAGATCTTGGCGAGCTGGAGGTTGATGCCGTGCCGCGCCAGCACGCGGGCGATGGCGTAGAGCAGGCCGGCGCGGTCGCTGGTGGAGATGGTCAGCAGCCAGGCGGTGGCGCGCTCGTCGGGGCGCAACGAGATGCGCGGCGTGTAGGGGAAGCTCTTGACGCGGCGGGACAGCCGCCCGCGACGCGGCTCGGGCAGCGGGCCGCCGGCCAGCAGGATGGCGGCGAGCTTTTGCTCGACCATGGGCACGAGGTCGCGGTGGTGCACGTCCGCCTCGGGGCGGATGGCCTGGAATGTGTCCAGCGCATAGCCCTTGCGCGTGGTGTGCACCTTGGCGTCCAGGATGCTGAAGCCGGCCGTGTCGAAGTAGCCGCAGATGCGGGCGAACAGGTCGGGCTGGTCGGGCGCGTAGACCAGCACTTGCAGGCCTTCACCGATGGGCGAGGGGCGGGCGCGCACGACGGGCACGGTGGTCTCGACGTGGCGCCACAGCGAGCGCGCATGCCAGGCCAGTTCGGCGCCGTCGTGGCGGGCGAAGTAGCTGACGGCCAGCGTCTTCCACAGCGGCTCTTCGGTGCCGGGCAGCTGGGAGTGCAGGGCCAGGCCTTGCCGGGCCTCCTGCTTGCGGGCCTCAATCTCGGCGTCGACGTTGATCTTGGCGCCGCCTAAAGCGCGCAGCGTGATGCGGAAGAGGTCCTCCAGCAGCTTGCCCTTCCAGGCATTCCAGACCTTGGGGCTGGTGCCGCGGATGTCGGCCACCGTGAGCAGATAGAGGGCCGTGAGGTGGCGCACGTCGCCGACCTTGGCGGCGAAGGCGGCAATGACGTCGGGGTCGGAGAGGTCTTCCTTCTGCGCCACGCGCGACATCGTCAGGTGGTGCTCGACGAGGAAGACGCACAGGGCCGTCTCCTCGGCGTCCACGCCGTGCTGGCGGCAGAAGCGCTTCACCTCCACGGCGCCCAGCTCGGAGTGGTCGCCGCCGCGGCCCTTGGCGACATCGTGGAAGAGGGCGGCGATGTAGAGCAGCTCGGGCGTGTCGAACTGCGCGGCGAGCTGCGAGCAGAAGGGGTACTCGTGAACATGCTCGGGCACGAAGAAGCGCCGCACATTGCGCAGCACCATCAGGATGTGCTGGTCCACGGTGTAGACATGGAAGAGGTCGTGCTGCATCTGCCCGACGATGGCGCGGAACACCCACAGGTAGCGGCCCATCACCGAGGTCTCGTTCATGAGCCGGAACGCGTGCGTCTGGCCCTCGGGCGCCCTCAGCATGGCCATGAAGGTGGCGCGGTTGACAGGGTCGCGCCGCCAGGCGGCGTCCATCAGGCTGCGGGCGTTGTAGAGCGCCCGCAGCGTGCGTGCCGACAAGCCCTTGATGCCCGGCGTCTGCTGGTAGACGAGGAAGGTGCGCAGGATGGCGTGCGGGTCGCGTTGGTAGAGATCGTCGCTCGCCACCTCCAGCATGCGGCCGCGGTCGCGGTAGTCCGGCTGGCCCTCGATGGCGTGCAGCAGGCCTTGCTGGGATTCGTTGATCTGCTCTTCCAGATTGAGCAACAGGATCTGGTGCAGCTGGGTGACGGCCTTGGCCGCCCAGTAGTAGCGCCGCATCAGCACCTCGGAGGCGCGCTGCGAGGCCGTGCCCTCGAAGCCGAAGCTCTGGGCCACGGCGGTCTGCAGGTCGAAGACGAGGCGGTCCTCGCGCCGGCCGGCCACGGCATGCAGGCGGGCGCGGATGAGCGTGAGCTGGCCCTCGTTGCGCTGCAGCTGGCGGCTCTCGAACGGCGTGATGAGGCCGCGCTGCGCCAGTTCCTTCCACGTCCGGCCCAGGCCGGCTGCGCGGGCGATCCAGATCAGCATCTGCAGGTCGCGCAGGCCGCCGGGGCTTTCCTTGCAGTTGGGCTCCAGCGCGTAGGGCGTGTCGTCGAACTTGGTGTGGCGCTGCAGGCTCTCCAGCGTCTTGGCGCGGAAGAAGGCTTTCGGGTCCATGGCCAGCATGAAGCGCTTGGCCATCTGCTTGAACAGCCGGGTGTCGCCGGCCAGCGGGCGGGCTTCGAGCAGGGCTGTCTGCACGGTCACGTCGCCCTCTGACTCGCTCAGGCATTCGCCCAGCGTGCGCACCGAGGAGCCGATTTCCAGGCCGACATCCCAGCAGGCGGTGATGAAACCCTCGATGGCCGCCTTGATGGCGCCGGGCACATGGGCCTCGACGCCGTCGGGCAGCAGCACGAGCACGTCGACATCGGAATGCGGGAACAGCTCGCCGCGGCCGTAGCCGCCAACGGCGGCGAGGCAGGAGCCTTCCGGCATGCCGGCCTGTGTCCACAGCGCGCGCAGCGTGTCGTCGACATGGCGGGCCAGGCGGCGCAGCAGGCGCTGGGCATCGGCCTGCGTCGGGCGCTCGGCCAGGAAGCCGTCGATCAGCGCCTGCTTGCCGGCCTTGAACTGCTGGCGGAGATCGGCGAGCGTCGCCACGTCAGGCGGTGACCGCAGCCTGCGTGATGAAGGCCGGCGGCGGTGGGCTGCCGGCGGACACGGTCATGACTTCGTAGCCGGTGTCGGTGACGAGGATGGTGTGTTCCCACTGGGCCGACAGCGACCGGTCCTTGGTCGCGATGGTCCAGCCATCACCCATCTCGCGGATCTCGCGGCGGCCGGCGTTGATCATGGGCTCGATGGTGAACATCATGCCGGGGACCAGTTCGTCCAGCGTGCCGGGGCGGCCGTAGTGCAGCACCTGCGGGTCTTCGTGGAAGACCTGGCCGATGCCGTGGCCGCAGAACTCGCGCACGATGGAGAAGCCGGCGTTCTCGGCAAAGGTCTGGATGGCATGGCCGATGTCGCCCAGGCGCGCGCCGGGCTTGACCTTGGCGATGCCCTTCCACATGGCTTCATACGTGAAGGCGCACAGCCGCTTGGCGGCGATAGAGCCCTCGCCGACGACGAACATGCGGCTGGTGTCGCCGTGCCAGCCGTCCTTGATGACGGTGACGTCGATGTTGACGATGTCGCCGTTCTTCAGCGCCTTCTCGTTCGGGATGCCGTGGCAGACCACCTGGTTCACCGACGTGCAGATCGACTTCGGGTAGGGGATGTAGCCGGGCGGGCAGTAGTTCAGCGGCGCCGGGATGCCTTGCTGCACGTTGACGATGTAGTCGTGCGCGAGCTTGTCCAGCTCGTTGGTCGTGATGCCCGGCTGGACGTGCGCCGTGAGCATGTCCAGGACTTCGGACGCCAGGCGTCCGGCGATGCGCATGCCTTCGACATCGGCAGCGGTCTTGATCGTGATGGCCATGCGCGGATTATCTCAGTCGGCCCAGACGACTGTGCCGGTCATCCACGTCGCCAGCACGACGATGCCGAAGGCGATGCGATACCAGGCGAAGGGCACGAAGTTGTGCGTGGCCACGTAGCGCAGCAGCCAGCGCACGCAGGCCCAGGCGGCCAGGAAGCTGACGATGAAGCCGACGGCGAACATCGGCGCGTCGGCGATGGACAGCGCATGGCGTTCCTTCCACAGGCTGTAGCCGCCGGCCGAGATCAGCGTCGGGATGGCCAGGAAGAAGGAGAAGTCCGTTGCCGCCTTGCGCGACAGGCCCAGCAGCATGCCGCCGATGATGGTGGCGCCCGAGCGGCTGGTGCCAGGGATCATGCCCAGGCATTGCACGAGTCCGACCTTCAGCGCGTCCAGCGCCGTCATGTCGTCCACGCTCTGCACGCGAGCGACCGGCTGGGCGCGCTTCTCGGCCCACAGGATGATCAGCGCGCCGACGATGAAGGCGCCGGCCACGACTGGCGCATTGAAGAGATGCGCCTTGATGGCCTTGTAGACCGTCAGCCCGACGAGGCCGGCCGGCAGGAAGCCGATGGCGATGTTCATCACGAAGCGCTGCTGCTTGGCGCTGTTGGTGATGCCGCCCAGCGCCTCGCGGATGCGCGCCCAGTAGACGATCAGCACGGCGAGGATGGCGCCGCTCTGGATGGCGATGTCGAAGACCTTGGACTTGGCGTCCGTCATGCCCAGCAGGCTGCCGGTCAGGATCAGGTGGCCCGTGGACGAGACCGGCAGGAATTCGGTCAGCCCTTCGACGATGCCCATGATGGCGGCTTTGATCAGCAGGATGACGTCCACGTAAAAGGCTCCGAAGGCTGGGAATGCAAAAGGGCGGCGCAGTGTAGCGAGGGCCTGTTGCAGGACTCGTGCCGGAACTTGCCGCGCGCTGACCCCAGGGCTACATTACTGACCCTTCGGTCATTAACTTCGCCGTCTTGGCCACTGCCACCCCCCGTCAACGCCGCAAGGACGCCCGCCCGCAGGAACTGCTGGACGCGGCGCTGGAGCTTTTTGTCGAGAAGGGCTTTGCCGCCACGCGCAGCGAAGAGGTCGCCGCGCGCGCCGGTGTGGCCAAGGGCACGCTCTACCGCTACTACCCGAGCAAGGACGAGCTGTTCAAGGCCATGGTGCGCGAGAACCTGTCCGTGCACATCGCCGAGTCGGCGGCCCAGGCGGCGCAGTACGAGGGCCCCATCGCCGAGCTGTTGAGCCAGATGATGCAGGCCTGGTGGGCCAAGGTGGGCCATGGCAATGCGGGTGGCGTCTGCAAGATCATGATGGTCGAGGCGCGCAACTTCCCGGAGCTGGCCCAGTTCTATGTCGATGAGGTCATCAACCCGTCCAAGCAGCTCATCGGCGGCCTCATCGAGCGCGGCATCCGCAGCGGCGAGTTCCGCGCCGTGCCGGTGGAGGCGACGGTGCACCTGCTGATCGCGCCCATGCTGCACATGCTGCTGCACGACCACTCCTTCGGCAACCACGACGTCTGCCACCAGACCATGAGCGCCGAGGCCTTGCTGGAGGCGCAGATGTCGTTGCTGCTGCACGGCCTGCTGGCTTAGAGGGTCACCTAGAATTTTGCTTTTTGCCGTACCCCGCGCCCGGAGAACAAGATGAATCTCGAACAAGCCCGCTTCAACATGATCGAGCAGCAGATCCGCCCCTGGGACGTGCTCGACCCCAGCGTGCTGGAGCTGCTGCACGTCGTGCACCGGGAGGACTTCGTGCCCGAGGCGCACCAGCATCAGGCCTTTGTCGACGTCGAGCTGCCGCTGACCGCCACGCGCCGCATGCTGGCGCCCAAAGTCGAGGCGCGCCTGTTCCAGGAACTCAAGGTGCAGCGCCACGAGAAGGTGCTGGAGATCGGCGCCGCCACCGGCCACCTGGCCGCGCTGCTGGGCCACAAGGCGCAGCGCGTCATCGCCGTGGAAGCCGATGCCGGCCTGGCCGCCCAGGCCGCCGCCAACCTCAAGCGCGCCGGCGTGCTCAACGTCAGCGTGCTCAACCAGGACGGCGCCAGCGGCCTGGCCGCCGAGGAACCCTTCGACGCCATCCTGCTGTCCGGCTCGGTGGCCGCCGTGCCGCAGGTGCTGCTCAACCAGCTCAAGGTCGGCGGCCGCCTGGTGGCCATCGTCGGCGACGAGCCGGTCATGCGCGCCGTCATCTTCACGCGCACCGGCGCGAGCGACTTCCGCCGTGTCGAACTGTTCGACACTGTGGCCGGCCGCCTGCCCGGCTTTGCCGAAGCGCCCGCCTTCAGCTTCTGAGCTGGATGGACGCCGCCCGTCGCCGCCAGACGCCGCCTGCCGCCTTTGGGGGGCAACTCGTCACATGGCTTCAGTCACCGTCGGGCTTTGCGTCTATAACCCCGGCCGCTGCTTAAAACATTGCTCCAGCCAAGGAATCCCATGCTTCTCGTCACCGCCCAACGCCTGACCCTGCAACCGCTGGCCCTTGCCGCCTGCCTTCTGCTCGCCGGCGCGGCCCAGGCCCAGAGCCTGCAGGAGCTCTATGACGCCGCGCGGGGCTATGACGCGACCTTCATGTCCAGCCGCGCCACCGCCGACGCCGCAGCCGCCCGCGCGGCCCAGGCCGAGGCGCTGATTCGCCCCTCGCTGGGCCTGTCGGCCTCCGGCACCCAGTCGCGCTCCGATCCGCCCGCAGGCAGCGCGGTCAACAACCGCACGCTGACGGCCGGCCTGCAGGGCCGCTATTCGGTCTACAACGCGGCCAACATGCCCACCATCGACAAGGCCCGCCGCGGCTACGAGGTGGCGCAGGCCGATCTGGAGTCGGCCGAGCAAGACCTCATCGTCCGCCTGGCCACGGCTTATTTCGACGTGCTGGCCGCCAAGGATGCACTGACCACCTCGCAGGCCAACAAGGCCGGCATCGCCGAGCAGTTGGCCTCGGCCAAGCGCAATTTCGAGGTCGGCACCGCCACCATCACCGACACGCGTGAAGCCCAGGCCCGCTACGACCTGGCCGTGGCCCAGGAACTGGCCGCCGACAACGACCTGCGCGTCAAGCGCGTGACGCTGGACCAGTTCGTCGGCCGCGTCGGCGTCGAGCCCAAGGGCCTGGCCGTGCCGGTGGCGCTGCCGGCGCTGCCGAGCACCAACGTTGACACCTGGGTCGCCACCGCCGACGAGCAGCACCCGGTCGTGCGCAAGGCCCGCCTGGGCCTGGAAGTGGCCCAGCTCGACACGCAGATCGCCCGTGCCGGCGAGAAGCCGACGCTGGACGCCAGCGCCTCGCTGGGCGGCCAGAACCTGCACAACAACCTGAGCGGCGCGGCCGCAGCGGCCACCGGTGTCGGCACGTCCAAGACGGCCAGCATCGGTCTGACGCTGACCTACCCGCTCTACAGCGGCGGCCTGACGCAGAACCGCATCAAGGAAACCCTGGTGCTGGAGGACAAGGCCCGCAACGACCTCGACTTCGCGCGCCGCGCCGTCTCCGAAGCCACGCGCCGCGCCTTCTTCGGCGTGCAGTCGCTGAAGGCCCAGGTCGCCGCCTACGAGGCCGCCGAGTCGTCCACCAAGCTGGCGCTGGAAGCCACTCAGCTGGGCTACAAGGTCGGCGTGCGKGTGAACCTGGACGTGCTGAACGCSCARACCCAGCTCTACTCGACCCAGCGCGACCTGGCCAAGGCGCGCTACGACGTCGTCGTCAACAGCCTCAAGCTGCGCCAGGCCTCGGGCCAGCTGCGCGCCGAGGACGTGAACGCGGTCAACACGCTGCTGGTCAAGTAGTCAACGCGTCACCTCACCCAGGAGCCCCGCTATTTGCGGGGCTTTTTCTTGGCCGGCACGGCGGCGATGGGGGCCTGTTCGGTCGTGGGCAAGGGCCTGATCGGCGCGTGCTCGCGCAGCGCGTGCAGGATGATGGCCGTCGATGTCGGCGCCTGCTGGCAGAAGCGCGACAGCGCCGCCCGCAGATGCGCCACGTCGCGCACCGCCAGTTCGAGGATCCAGCTGTCCTCGCCCGTCACGCCGTAGGCGGTCAGCACCTCCGGGCTCGATTCGAGCGCCCTGGCCATCGACGCGTCGTCCAGGCTGGCGATGCGGATGATGGCGCGGATGCCGTAGCCCAGCTTGCCGGCATCGACGACGGCCCGGTAGCCGCAGATGACGCCGCCTTCCTCCAGCTTGCGCACGCGCTCGGTGACGGCCGGCTGGCTCAGGTGCACGCGCCGGCCCAGCTCGGCCATCGTCAGGCGGGCGTCGGCCTGCAGTTCGGCCAGGATGCGGTGGTCATGGGGATCAAGCTCGATGGCCATGAAAGTCTCTTCAAAGCGGAGAAATATTATTGAATATTAAGGCGGCACGCTGAATCAACCTTCAATGCGCCCTGTCGCCGGAAGGCTGGAATTTCTACGATGCCCGCCATGAACACGACGACGCTGCCGCTCAAGACCACCCCCGGCCTGAGCCCGAAACTGATGCTCTGCCTGGCCGCGACGTGGCTGGTCTGGGGCTCGACCTACCTGGCCATCAAGCTGGCACTGGTCAGCCTGCCGCCCTTCCTGCAGATGGGCAGCCGCTTCCTTGTCGCCGGTGTGCTGCTGGCTGCGTGGATGCGCTGGCGTGGCGTGGCCTGGCCCAGCCGCAGGCAGTGGCTGCACGCCCTCGTCATCGGCGGGCTCATGCTGGGTGGCGGTATGGGCGGCACGGCGGTGGCCGAGCAGACCGTGGGCTCGGGGCTGGTCGTGGCCTTCATCGCGGTCATGCCGCTGATGATTGCCGGCCTCAACCTGCTGTGGGGGGAGAAGCCGAGCTGGGTCGAGAGCCTGGGCATCGCCTGCGGCCTGGTGGGCGTGCTGCTGCTGACGCAGGGGCAGGGCTTCGGTGCGTCGCCGGCCGGGCTGGCGGCCATCATCGTCGCCTGCGCGAGCTGGGCGGTGGGCAGCGTGCTGTCGCAGCGCGTCTGGCCGCTGGCGCCGGGTGCGATGGGCTTTGCGAGCGAGATGCTGGCGGGTGGCGCCGTGCTGATGGCCTTGAGCTGGTTCAACGGCGAGGCGCTGCCGTCGCACATTGAGGCCAGCGCGCTGTGGGCCTGGGCCTATCTCGTCGTTTTCGGCTCGCTGATCGCCTTCAACGCCTACATGGTGCTGCTGGCGKAGGCGTCGGCGGGGCTGGCGTCCAGCTATTCCTTCGTCAACCCGGTCATCGCCATGCTGCTGGGCGTGACGCTGGCCGGCGAGCACATCAGCGGCCACGAATGGCTGGCGGCGGGCATCGTGCTGGTGGGCGTGGTGCTCTTGCTCATGGGGCGGGGGCGCTCGGCAGGGCGTTGATGGGAATGCGCAGGTAGGCCACGCCGTTGTCCTCCACCGGCGGCAACTGGCCGGCGCGGATATTGACCTGCAAGGCCGCCAGCATCAGCGCCGGCACGCCCAGCGTCTTGTCGCGGGCCTGGCGCATCGCGACGAACTGCGCTTCGGTCGTGCCGTCGCGCACATGGATATTGGCGGCGCGCTGCTCCGCCACCGTCGTCTGCCAGTGCGCTTCGCGGCCTTGCGGATAGTCGTGGCAGACGAACAGGCGCGTCTCGTGCGGCAGGGTCAGCAGCTTGTGCATGGAGCGGTAGAGCTGGGCCGCATCGCCGCCGGGGAAGTCGGCACGGGCGCTGCCGAGATCGGGCATGAAGAGGGTGTCGCCGACGAACACCGCATCCTCGATGCGGTAGGCCAGGTCGGCCGGCGTGTGACCGGGCACGAGCAGGGCGGTAGCCGCCACGCCGCCGATCTGGAATGACTCGCCGTCGCGCAGCAGTCGGTCAAAGCCGCCGTCGACCACAGCCTGGTTGTAGAGCCGCCCGAACGTCGCCTGCACCTCGCGGATGTGCTCGCCGATGGCGATGAGGCCGCCGGCCTGCCTCTTCAGCCAGGGCGCGGCGGAGAGGTGGTCGGCGTGGGCGTGGGTCTCCAGGATCCATTGCAGGCTCAAGCCCTGCTCGCGCAGATGGGCCAGCAGCAAGTCTGCGGAGCGCGTGGACGTGCGGCCCGCTGCGGCGTCGTAGTCCAGCACCGGGTCGATGATGGCGGCCTGGCGCGTGGCCGAGTCGTGCACGACATAGCTGACCGTGCCGGTGGCGGGGTCGTGGAAACCTTGGATGGCGATGGGCATTCGGGTGTAGGCGAGCCGGTGATGCCATCATTTCTACATGAACATCGACTGGAACGTCTTTACCCCCTGGCCGGCGCTGGCCGGCGGGCTGCTCATCGGCCTGGCCGCAGCCGTGCTGATTCGCTTTGCCGGCCGCATCGCGGGCATCAGCGGCATCGTCGGCGGGCTGCTGCGGCCGGTGGCTGGGGACCGCGCCTGGCGGCTGGCCTTCCTGGGCGGGTTGCTGGCGGCGCCCTGGGTCTACACGCTCTTCGCCGGGCCGCTGGTGCCACGCATCGACGCCGGCTGGGGCACGCTGCTGGCGGCCGGGTTGCTGGTCGGCATCGGCACGCGCTACGGCGCCGGCTGCACCAGTGGCCATGGCGTCTGCGGCCTGTCGCGGTTGTCGCCACGCTCGGCGGTGGCGACGGCGGTGTTCATGGTGGCCGGCTTTGCGACGGTCTTCGTGCTGAGGCATCTGCTGTGAAGCACATCGTTGTTGCCGCCATCGCGGGTCTGGTCTTCGGCCTGGGGCTGATCGTGTCGGGCATGGTGTTCCCGGCCAAAGTGCTGGGCTTCCTGGACCTCGCTGGCGCCTGGGACCCTTCGCTGGCCCTGGTCATGGCCGGCGCCATCGCCGTGGGCCTGCCGGCCTTCGCCTGGGCACGCCGCGCCAAGCTGAAGCTGCCCGACTCGACCCGCATCGACCGCCGCCTGGTCGGCGGCAGCCTGCTGTTCGGCATCGGCTGGGGGCTGGCCGGCCTGTGCCCGGGGCCGGCGCTGGTGTTGGCGGGGCTGGGCGACGCGAAGGCGCTGGGCTTCGTCGCGGCGATGCTGGTCGGCATGGCGATCTTCGAGGCGCTGGAGCATCGCAAACGGTGAGCCAAAATCCGCGCCCATGCTGTTCCTGCTCTCGCCCGCCAAGTCACTCGACTACGACACGCCCGCGCCGCCCGAACTGGCGCCGGCGCTGACCCGCCCGCAGTTCCTCGACGACACCGCCGCCCTGATCGACGTGCTGCGCACCAAGACCGTGGCCGATGTGCGCGAGCTGATGGACTTGTCCGAGCCGCTGGCCCAGCTCAATGTCGACCGGTACAAGGCCTGGCGCCCGCGCTTCACCGAGCACAACAGCAAGCCGGCCGTGCTGGCCTTCAACGGCGATGTCTACGACGGGCTGGACGCCAAGACGCTGAGCGCCGACGACATCGCCTGGGCTCAAGGCCATGTGCGCATGCTATCGGGCCTGTACGGCATCCTGCGCCCGCTGGACCGCATGCAGCCCTATCGCCTGGAGATGGGCACGCGGCTGGCGACACCCGCCGGCGCCAGCCTCTACGACTGGTGGGGCGACCGCCTGGCCCTGCACCTGAACAAGCTCGCCAAGGCTGAAAAGGCGCCGGTCATCGTCAACCTCGCCTCGCAGGAATACTTCCGCGCGGCCGACCGCAAGGCACTCAAGCCCGGGGTCATCGACTGCCAGTTCGAGGACTGGAAGAACGGTGAGTACAAGATCATCAGCTTCTTCGCCAAGCGCGCCCGTGGCCTGATGGCGCGCTATGCCATCCAGCAGCGCCTGGAAACGCCGGACGGTCTCCGAGCTTTCAATCTGGACGGCTATCGTTGGGCCCCCGAGGTGTCATCGCCCGAACGCCTGGTTTTTCGTCGCAAGTCATGAGCCAACAAGTCATCACCCCCGAGCTCTGCGAATGGATCGCCGAGCAGACCCGTGCCGGGCATGCCTCCGAGAGCGTGCTGGCCGCCATGCTGGGCAGCGGCTGGGACGAGCAGGTCGCCCGACAGGCACTGGCGCGCACGCTCGGCCAGTCCGCCACGCTGACGCCGCCGCCCGGCGCCACAGCGGGCCTGCCCGAGCCCGACCTGACCCGCTTCACGCCGGTCGTCAACGGCGGTGACCGCCCCGTCAAGATCCTGATGGCGCTGCGCCAGCCGCGCGTCGTCGTCTTCGGCGATCTGCTGTCCGACGAGGAATGCGACGGCATCGTCGCCCTGGCCAACAAGCGCCTGGCGCGCTCCGAGACGGTGGCCACCGCCGCCGACGGCAGCGAGGTGAACGCCGCGCGCACCAGCGACGGCATGTTCTTCGAGCGCTGCGAGACGGACCTGATCCGCAAGGTCGAGTCGCGCATCGCCACGCTGCTGCGCTGGCCGCTGGACCATGGCGAGGGCCTGCAGGTGCTGCGCTACAGCCCGGGCGCCGAGTACCAGCCGCACTACGACTACTTCGACCCCGGCCACGTCAGCACGCCCAACATCCTCACGCGTGGTGGTCAGCGCGTCGGCACCCTGGTCATCTACCTGAACACGCCCGTGGCCGGCGGCGCCACCATCTTTCCGGACATCGGCCTGGACGTCGCGCCCGTCAAGGGCAATGCCGTCTTCTTCAGCTATGACCGGCCGCACCCGGCCACGCAGACCCTGCACGGCGGCGCGCCCGTCATCGAGGGCGAGAAATGGGTGGCGACCAAGTGGCTGCGCCAGGGCGTGTTCACCTGACCTGGTCGATCAGGCGTCCACCACCTTCATCTGCATCTCGTTCATGCGGCCGCCGCGAACGGGCGACGAGGCCACGGCGTCGTTGAGCGTACGCAGGTCTGCGGTGGACAGCTGAAGCCTGACGGCGCCCAGGTTCTCGTCCAGATGGTCCAGGCGTCGCGTGCCGGGGATAGGCACGATCCAAGGCTTCTGCGCCAGCAGCCAGGCCAGCGCCACCTGCGACGGCGTGGCGTCCCGCGTTTGCGCGAACCGTTGCAGCGCATCGACGAACACGCGGTTCTGGCGCAGGGCGGCCGCCGTGAAGCGATCGAATCCCGAGCGCAGATCGGCGGCCGCGTCCAGCCTGGTTTCCGGTGTCACCATGCCCGTCAGATAGCCCATGCCGACCGGCCCCCAGGGCACGAAGCCGATGCCCAGTTCCTCGCAGGCCGCCAGCACGCCGTTGCGCTCGACCGCCCGCTCCATGAAGGAGTACTCGGTCTGCACGGCAGTCACCGGCAGGACGGCATGTGCCCGCCTGATCGTCCTTGCGCTGGCCTCCGACAGGCCGAAATGCAGCACCTTGCCCTGCCTGACGAGGTCCTGGACGGTTCCCGCCACGTCCTCGATGGGCACCGCCGGGTCCACGCGGTGCTGGTAGAGCAGGTCGATTCGGTCCGTGCGCAGCCGCTTCAGCGAGGCCTCGACCGCCTTGCGGATCTGCTCGGGCCGGCTGTTGAGCCCGCCGGCCTCGATGTTGAAGCCGAACTTGGTGGCGATGACGACTTGGTCGCGCATCGGCGCCAGGGCCTCACCCACCAGGTCCTCGTTGGTGTACGGGCCGTAGACCTCGGCGGTGTCGAACAAGCTGACGCCGCGCTCGAAGGCTGTGCGGATGACGCGGATGCCTTGCCGCCGGTCGGCAGGCGGGCCGTAGTTGGCGCTGATGCTCATGCAGCCCGCGCCGAGTTCGGCGACCTTGACTTGCCCGAGCTGGCGGACTTTCATCGCATGCACCTGGTTGCCCGCGGCGGCATTTGAGAGCGGGGCAATGGCAAGGCCCGCGCCGGCCAGCGCCACGCGCGACAGGAAGTCGCGGCGGTCGCCATCGGGCATTTGTGTCGATGGATCGTTGGTGTTCATGGCGTCTGTCCTTTCAGCCGTCGATGGCGAGCGACGAGGACAGCGCGCGATGCGCATCGGCCTGCGCCAACAGCGCTTGCGCCTTGTCCTCGAAAGTCTTGACCGCATCCGCCCCCGCAGCGAAGCGTGCAGGCGGCGCGTCGAGCCCGGCCAACTGCACGATGGCGCGGGCCAGCTTCACCGGGTCGCCACCCTGCTTGCCGTCCATGCCGCTCCAGGCCGTGACTGTCTCCCGGGTGCGCTCGGCGTAGTCGGCAATCGACGGCGGCGCGAAGGTCGTGGATTCGGCGGTCAGCAGTTCGGTGCGGAAGAAGCCCGGCTCCACCAGCATCGTGCGGATGCCGAACGGCTCGATCTCCGGCGTGAGCGATTCCATCCAGCCTTCGAGGCCGAACTTCGCCGCTGCGTAGGCGGTGCAGAACATGCCGCCGGCGATGCCCGCCGTCGACGAGATCGTGAGCAGCAAGCCCGAGCGCTGTTGGCGCAGCGCCGGCAGCGCCGCTCGCACCACGTTCATCGGCCCGAACAGCAGCGTCTCGATCTGGCTGCGCACCTGCTCGGGGCTGAGCTCCTCGAAGAAGCCCGCGTAGAAGTTGCCGGCGTTGTTGACCAGCACGTCGAGCCGCCCGAGCCTGGCCCAGGTTGCCGCGATGGCTGCTTCGGCGTCCTGCGCATGGGTGACGTCCAGCTTCAGCGCCAGCAAATCCTCATGCGCGCCGATGGCGGCTGCTACCTTGGCGGGGTCCCGCCCCGTCGCCACGACGGCGTGGCCGGCTGCCAGTGCAGCCTTGGCGATGTCCACGCCCAGGCCCCGGCCGGCGCCGGTGATGAACCAAACTTGCTTCTCAGTCATTGCGTGCTCCAGATCAGATGGACGCAATGTAGGCAGCCGCACTGAAAAGAAAAATGGCTTAAATCTGAAAAGCTTGTGAAGCTAAGCTTCAAGACATGAAGCTCAATCAGCTCGACGGTTTGCTGGCGTTCTGCAAGGTGGCCGAGCACCGCGGCTTCACGGCGGCCGCTGCGGCACTGGAGGTGTCGCCGTCGGCCTTGAGCCAGGCCATCCGCAGCCTGGAGGCGCGGCTCGACGTGCGGCTGCTGAACCGCAACACCCGCAGCGTGAGCCTGACCGAGGCGGGCGAGGCCTACCTGGCCACGGTCGGGCCAGCGCTGGTGGACGTGCTGGCCGCTGCTGAGCGGCTGCACGCGCTCGACGGCCGGCCGTCGGGCCTGCTGCGGATCAACGCGGCGCGCATCTCCACCGCGATGGTGCTCAAACCACTGCTGGCGGGCTTCCTCAAGACCTACCCTGACGTCCAGATCGAGCTGACCAACGATGAAGGCTATGTCGACATCGTCGAGCGCGGCTTCGATGCCGGCGTGCGCCTGGGCGAGAGCGTGCAGAAGGACATGATCGCCGTGCCGCTGGGCAAGGCCATCAAGTTCGCCGTGGTCGGCTCACCCGACTATTTCCGCCGCTACCCCGTGCCCAGGCACCCGGCCGACCTGGTGCACCAGAACTGCGTTCGCTTCCGGTTCTCGGGCAGCGGCGCCATCCACAAGTGGGAGCTGCAGGTCGACGACCACATCGTCGAGTACGAGATCGGCGGCAACCTGACGGTGCGTGACTCGCTGTTCAACCTGGAAGCCGCGCTGGACGGCATCGCGCTGGCCTACGTCTTCGAGTCGCTGGCCCTCCCGCACATCAAGGCCAAGACGCTGCGGCGCGTGCTGACCGACTTCTCACCCACTTTCCCCGGCTTCTACCTGTACTACCCGAGCCGAAGGCAGCAGCCCGCCAAGCTCAAGGCGTTCGTCGACTACGCGCTGGCGCATTTCGCTCGGGCATGAACGCGCGGTCAGTCAAGCGGTCAGCGCAATCAAGACCACCAAGCTCAACGCCAAGCCTGCCAGCAACACGAAATAGAGGGCGCTCAGCAGCACGCCGCGCCACAGTGCGCCGAGCCAACCGAGGTTGTAGACGTGCCGCATCGCCATCAGGCCGTGGCCGAAGACGGCGAACATCATCGGCCCCTCCAGGTTGGTCTCGAGGGCCAGCAGCAGGGCCAGGAACCACAGGCTGTGGCTGTGCAGCGAGAACACGAAGTGCTCGGCATAGCGTCGCCCGCTGCCGGCAAACATCACCAGCAGCAGGGCGGCAAAGATGGGCTGCATGGCCAGCATGGCGTAGGGCGCCAGCGCACGGGCGCGTGACTTCCATTGCTCGAAGGTCATGGCCTCGGCTTTGTTGGCGACCAGCGTCACCCAGCGCGTGAAAGTGGTGCAGGTCTCCGGGTGAGCCAGGTCGCAGTCGCCGATCTTGGTACTGACCTTCACGCTCGTCGCGGCGCTGGCCCCTTTGGAGATCGCTTCCGCCGCAGCGGCGGTTTCGGCCGGCGTCTTGCCGGGCTTGACGCGCAGCCGGACGGGCTTGCCAGGTTCGCCCGGCGCGGTGACCTCCGTATCGGGTTCGACCGTCTGCGTCGGCCCCTGCGGCAGCAGCGCCCAGCCGACGAAGAAGATGAAGCTGGCGCTCAGGTAGACCCGCAGCGGCAACACATAGCGGCGCCGCCGGCCGTGGAAATAGGCGTTGGTCAAATGCCCCGGCAGCGCGACCAGCGCCCACAGCGTGCGCCACAGCGGGCCGTCGAAGGCGACGTAGTGGCCCAGGTATTCGGTGAACATCTCGCGCACCGACGGCGGATGCAGGTCGGTCTCCTGGCCGCAGTGGCCGCAGTAGACGGGGCGCGGCGCAGCCAGCGTGAAGTGGCAGTTGCGGCAGTAGGGCAGGGCGGGCGCGTGCGAATGACTCATGCGGACAACAGTTTGTGGATCAGGTCGGGCGTGCTGGCCGCCGCATATTTTTTCATCAGCCGCGCACGATAGACGTCCACCGTGCGGTGGCTGATGCCCAGGCGGCGGCCGATGAGCTTGCTGGTCAGGCCGTCGATGAGCAGCGCGGCGATCTCGCGCTCGCGCGGCGTCAGCTCGGCCGTCAGGCCGCGGCGGGCGGACAAGTCCTCGAAGCTCCAGATGCCGCGCGCATGCGGGTCCTTCGGGTCCAGCGCGCGGCCCATCACATGGCACCAGAACAGGCTGCCGTCGCAACGCTTCATGACGCGGTCATCGCCATAGCAGCCGCGCGCGTCCAGGCTGGCGACGATGCGGTCGCCGGTGCGCTGGAACTCGTCGTGCGAGGGGTAGAGCTGCTCGAAGCTGTGCCCCACGAGCTGCTCGCGCCGCGCGCCGAAGATGGCCAGCACCTGCTGGTTGCAGTCGCGCACGATGCGTTGTTCGGACAGGATCAGGCCGATGGGGGCCAGGTCGAAGGCGAGGCGGTAGTCAGGCATAGCGGGCATCGCCGTCACGGCAGGAAGACGATGCGCAGCGACGCATCGACGAGCGCCAGCGGCAGGTAGCCGATGGCGCCGGCATGGCGTTGCAGATGCGCCTTGATGGCCTCGGCGCCGGCCAGCTCGGGCGGCGCGCGGCGGCGCCCGCCGAACTGCTGGGCGGCCCAGGCGCTGCGGTACTCGGCGGCGGGTCGGCGCAGCACGGTGTTGAAGAACAGCTCGCGCTCGGCGGCGGCGTTGGTCATGACCGGCTCGGGCGCGCTGCCGTCGCGCAGGCGCAGGCGCTGCCCCAGGAAGATCTCGGCCAGCGTCTGGCGGCTGATGCCGCGCAGCGGGCTGTTCACCGACACGACCACCGCCAGCGGCGTGCCGACATGGGTGGTCAGCAGCTGCTGCACGCGGCCATTGGCCTGCAGCTGCTCGATGGCGGCGATGAGCTGGCGCGCCTCCACGCGGCCGCGTGCCGAGACCACGCAGCGATAGGGCCGGCTGCCCAGCTGCAGCCGCCACGGCGCGAGGCCTTCGATGGGTTCCTGGCTGGTGTACCAGCTCAGCACCGGCTGGCTGCCGGCGCCGTAGGGGTGGCGGTTGAGTGCCAGTTTGCGCAGCAGCTTCTCATCGCTGGGTGCTTCATCGCGCTTGAGCCGGCCTTCGGTGAACAGAGGCTCCAGGGGCGCGTGGAGCTGGCCTTGCACGCTGCCCACCGTGGCGCCGGCCGGCAGTTGCTCGACGCTGTCTGGCGCGGGCGAGGCCTCCTGGCCCAGCAGCAGGTCCTGGGTCTCGAACAGCACCGGGCCGGGCAGGGCGGCGTCGCGGCGGGTCGGCGTGATGTTGCAGGCCAGGTCCACGTCACCCGCCGACAGCGCCACTTCCACGCGCGGGCGGGGCAGCGGCAGCAGCTCCACGCCCAGGCGCAGCTGCTCGGCGATGGCCTTGGCCAGCTCCACGTCCAGTCCGCCCACCGGCTGCGTGTCGCGCCAGACGACAAAGGGCGGGCTCAGCGACTGCGCGATGGCCACGCGCAACTTCTCCTGGGCCAGCGCCGGCCCGGCCAGCAGCAGTGCGGTGAGGAGTAGGGCGGCGCGCGACATGGCGGTCAGAACACGAAGTCCAGGCTCGCGCTGAGCAGGTTGACGCGGCCGTCCCAGCCCGTGGCGCCGCCGCTGAACAGGATCTCGTCGTTGCGCGGTGTCAGCGTGTCGCGCGTGGAGCGCCAGTGCTCGAGCTGCAGCTTCAGCGCCGCGCGTTCGTGCAGGTCCCAGCGCAGGCCAAGCAGGGCGATCTGCCGGTCCTGGCGTGCCTGGAAACGGTTGTCCAGCGCGGTGATGCTGGCCGCCACTTCGGGCGGTGTGCCGGTGGCGACTTGCAAGCCCAACGGGGCTTCGCGGTAGCGGGTCCTGCCGTATGCGACAAAGGGCGTCAGCGCGCCCGTGCGATGCGACAGCAGCGCGTACCAGCCGTCCACCGACGCGGTGACCACCGAATTGCTGTTGCGCCGCAGGTATTCCATGTCCAGCGTCCACGGGCCCCAGGCCCAGGTCTGGCCGACCGTGATGCGGTCCACGGCAATGTCCCGTGTCTTGACCCGGTCGCCGAAGACGGCTTCGCAGTTGGGGCACGGCCCGCCCGGCTGGCGCAGCGAGGTGCCCAGGGCTTCCAGCGACGAGTTCAGCAGGTCCAGCCCGCCGCGCGAGAAACCGGCCCGCAGCGTGGCGGGCCCGACCTGCCAGCGCGCCGCGAGGCTGCTGAGGCTGCGGCCTACGGCCCGCCCCGAGTTGCTGCGGATGTCGAACCGGCCCCAGGCCACGTCCACGAACAGGCTGCCGCCGGCCACGTCGCCGTTCCAGCTCAGCGTGGCGCCATCGACGGGGTTGTTGGAGATCAGCTCATAGACCGTGGCCACGGGCCGCACGGTGACGCGCGCCAGGCCGACGCTGCGTGTCTCGGAATGCTGCTGCAGCGGTTGCGGCTGGCGGCCCACGCGCAGGCTCCAGGCGGGCGACAGCGTCCAGCCCAGGTAGAGCCACTCGGTGCGCGGCAGCCAGCGGCGGTCCACTTCGTCTGCGGCCTGCAGCTGCCAGACGGCCTGGACGGAATCGCTGATCAGCCAGCGCGCTTGCGCGCCCAGCACCGAGTCGCCATCCCAGCGCCAATCGCCGCCCCTGGAGGACTCGACGACGAAGCGGCGCGGCCGCACGGCAACCGTCTCGTCGTCGCCCCGGTAGGCGGACAGCGTGCCGAAGCCGCTGAACTCGACGTCGCCCGCCGTGGCCAAGGTGCTGGCCAGCAGCAGACAACTCGCCGCGATGCGCCGCCATGCCGACATGCAGCCTCTTTTGCTCTGGGGGGATTAGGCGATTCTACGTAACGCCATACGTAGGCCGGCGCGGATACGCTGTGCGCCTTCCCGAGGTTCAGATGGAGACAACGGCATGAACAAGGTGTACCCGAGCGCCGACGAAGCGCTGCGCGGCGTCGTGGAGGACGGGCAGTTGCTGGCCGTCGGCGGCTTCGGCCTCTGCGGCATCCCCGAGGCGCTGATCGCCGCGCTGCGCGACAGCGGCAAGAAGGATCTGACGGTCATCTCCAACAACGCCGGTGTCGACGGCTTCGGCCTCGGCCAGCTGCTGGAGACGCGCCAGATCAAGAAGATGATCTCCAGCTACGTCGGCGAGAACAAGGAGTTCGAGCGTCAGTTCCTGGCGAAGGAACTGGAGCTGGAATTCACGCCCCAGGGCACGCTGGCCGAGAAGCTGCGCGCCGGTGGCGCCGGCATCCCGGCCTTCTTCGTGCGCACCGGCGTGGGCACGCTGATCGCCGAGGGCAAGGAGACGCGCGAATTCGACGGCGAGACCTACATCATGGAGAGGGCGCTGACGCCCGACGTGTCGCTGGTCAAGGCCTGGAAGGCCGACAGGAGCGGCAACCTCGTGTTCCGCCGCACGGCGCGCAACTTCAACCCGGCGGCGGCCATGGCCGGCAAGCTGACCATCGTGGAGGTGGAGCAGATCGTCGAGACCGGCGAGATCGACCCGGACAGCGTCCACCTGCCAGGCATCTACGTGCACCGCATCGTTCTCAATGCGAACCCCGAGAAGCGCATCGAGAAGAAAACCCTGACGCTCAAGACGGAGGCCTGACATGCCCTGGACCCAAGACCAGATGGCCGCACGCGCGGCCCAGGAGCTGGAAGACGGCTTCTACGTGAACCTCGGCATCGGCATCCCGACGCTGGTGGCCAACCATGTGCCGGCGGACAAGGAAGTCTGGCTGCAGAGCGAGAACGGCATGCTGGGCATCGGCCCCTTTCCGACCGAGGACGAGGTCGACGCCGACCTCATCAACGCCGGCAAGCAGACCGTCACCACCATTGCCGGCTCCAGCATCTTCGGCAGCCACGACAGCTTCGCGATGATCCGCGGCGGCAAGATCAACCTGAGCATCCTGGGCGCCATGCAGGTCAGCGGCAAGGGCGACCTGGCCAACTGGATGATCCCCGGCAAGATGGTCAAGGGCATGGGCGGCGCCATGGACCTGGTGGCCGGCGTCAAGCGCGTCATCGTGCTGATGGAGCACGTCGCGAAGAAGAAGGATGGCAGCGAGGACCTCAAGATCATCCCCGCCTGCACGCTGCCGCTGACTGGCGTGGGCGTGGTGGACCGTGTCATCACCGACCTGGGGGTCTTCGACGTCGTGCCGGAAGGCCTCAAGCTCGTCGAGCTGGCCGAGGGCGTGACACGCGAGTTCGCACAAAGCAAGACCGGGGTTCCACTGCTCTGAGGTGTTTCATCAGGTAAGGCGCAGGGCGTATGTCACGTCCTGTTCTTGAGAGGCGTGCCGGAGCGCGTGGGATGGGCATCATCCGCCCCGCAACCCGGACGTTTCATGCCTGACCTGCTCGCCTTGCCGCCGGCCCCGACCGAAGACGACACGCTTTCGCCACTGACCCCGGTTGCCGCGGCACTGGCCGCCGCCACGCTGCTGAGCGCCTGCGGCGGCGGCGGTGGCGGCGACAGCAGTTCGGCACCCGGCGCGAACGCGACCGCCGCCCCACCACCACCGCCGCCGCCAACGGACGCCGAAGCCGTGCGCTTCCTCGCCCAGGCCGGCTTTGCCGCGCCGACAGCCGACATCGCCACCGTCAAGGCCAGCGGTTATGCCGCCTGGCTGGACACGCAGTTCGCCCTGCCGGTGAGCGCGGGTCATTTCGACTGGATGCTGGAGCGCGGCTATGCGGTGGAGGCCAACCGCAACAGCTTCACCGGCCTGGACAACTCGCTGTGGCGCAAGCTGATGTCGGCCCCCGACACGCTGCGCCAGCGCGTCGTGCTGGCGTTGTCGGAGATCTTCGTCGTCTCCATGAACGGCCTGCCGGTGCAGTGGCGCGGTTTCATGGGCGCGGCCTATCTGGACCTGCTTGAGCAGCACGCCTTCGGCAACTACCGCGACCTGCTGCAGGCGGTCACGCTGTCGCCTGCCATGGGCGTCTACCTCAACATGCGGGGCAACCAGAAGGAAGACACCCGCACCGGCCGCGTGCCCGACGAGAACTACGCCCGCGAGGTGATGCAGCTGTTCACCATCGGCCTGGTGCAGCTCAATGCCGACGGGTCGCCCAAGCTCGGCAGCGACGGCAAGCCGGTCGATACCTACTCGCTGACCGACATCACCGACCTGGCCCGCGTCTTCACCGGCTGGGACTACGACGGCACCAGCAGCACCGACCCGGCCTATGTGAAGAAGGCTATGGTCAACACCGCGTCGCGCTTTGCCACCGGCGCGAAGAAGGTGCTGGGCGTGGACATCCCCGCCACCGCCGACGGTGCCGCCGCCATGAAGACGGCCATGGACACGCTGGCCAACCACGCCAACGTCGGCCCCTTCCTCGGCCGGCAGTTGATCCAGCGGCTGGTGGCCTCCCATCCCAGCCCGGCCTATGTGGCGCGAGTGGCGGCCGTGTGGGCCAATAACGGCGCCGGCGTGCGCGGCGACTTGAAGGCCGTCGTGCGCGCCGTGCTGCTGGACAGCGAGGCCCGCACGGTGCCCACCGGCAATGCCGGCGGCAAGCTGCGCGAGCCGGTGCTGCGGCTGGTGCAGTGGGCGCGCAGCTTCAACGCTGCCTCGCCCACTGGCGTGTGGAACATCGGCGATACCACCAACCCCGCCACGCGCCTGGGCCAGAGCCCGCTGCGCAGCGGGTCGGTCTTCAACTTCTTCCGCCCCGGGTATGTGCCGCCAGGCTCCACACTGGGCACGAATGCTGTCACGGCGCCCGAGTTCCAGCTCTGCAACGAGAGCACGGCCGCGGGTTATCTCAATTTTCTGCAGACGGCCATTGCCAGCGGCGTGGGCGAGGTCAAGGCGAGCTACACGGCCGAGCTGACGCTGGTGGCCGACCCGCCCGCGCTGGTGGCCAATCTGGCGCTGCGCCTGGGCGGCGGTGGCATCTCGGCGGCGACCGAGTCGGCCATCGCCACGGCCATCGCCACCATCACCGCCACCAGCGACGCCGGCAAGCTCAACCGCGTTTACGCCGCCGTCCTGATGCTGATGGCCTGTCCCGAATACCTGGTCCAGAAATGAAGCTCAACCGACTCCCCGAACTGCAGCGCCGCGAGTTCCTGCGCCGCGCCTCCGCCGTCGGCATTGCCGGTACCGCCGCGCCCTGGGCGCTGTCGCTGGCCGGCATCGGCGAAGCCGCCGCCGCGACGACGCCAGGCGACTACAAGGCCCTGGTCTGCCTCTTCATGTACGGCGGCAACGACTACGGCAACACGCTCGTCCCCTACGACGCCGCCAGCCATGCCGCCTACGCCGGCATACGCCAGGCGCTGACCATCCCGCGCGACACGCTGGCCGCCACGGCGCTGCCCGTGGGCACGGACGGCCGCCAGATGGCGCTGGCGCCCCAGCTCGGCAAGCTCAAAGGGCTGTGGGATGCCGGCAAGCTGGCCGTGCAGCTCAACGTGGGCACGCTGGTGCAGCCCACCACGCTGGCCCAGTACAAGGCCAAGAGCGTGCCGYTGCCGCCCAAGCTGTTCTCGCACAACGACCAGCAATCCGTCTGGCAGGCCAGCTCGCCCGAGGGCGCCACGTCCGGCTGGGGCGGGCGCCTGGGCGACCTCTTCATGGGCGGCAACGGCACGTCCACCTTCACCTGCATCAATGTGTCGGGCAATGCCGTCTACATGGCCGGCAAGCAGGCCGTGCAATACCAGGTGTCCACGTCCGGCGCCGTGCCCATCAACGGCATCACCAAATCGCTTTACGGTTCGGCGGCCTGCTCCACGGCGCTGCGCTCGCTGATCACGGCCGACCGCACGCACTGGATGGAGGCCGAGCTGAATCGCGTCGTCAAGCGCTCGGCCGACGCGCAGGTCGCGCTCGGCGCCGCGCTGGCCGCCGTGCCTGCCTTCGGCACGACTTTCGACACGACCAGCCTCTCCACCCAGCTGCAGATGGTGGCCAAGCTCATTGCCGCGCGGCAGGGCCTGGGCGCCACGCGCCAGGTCTACTTCGTCTCCATCGGCGGCTTCGACCTGCACGACCTGCTGGCCACCCAGCACCCGCTGCTGATGGCGCAGGTCAACGACGCCATGGCCAGCTTCTACGCCGCCACCGTGGAGCTGGGCGTGGCCGACAAGGTGACCACCTTCACCGCCAGCGACTTCGGCCGCACGCTGACCAGCAACGGCGACGGCAGCGACCACGGCTGGGGCAGCCACCACTTCGTCATGGGCGGCGCGGTCAAGGGCGGGCGTTTCTACGGCGCGCTGCCGTCGGTCAGCGTCAACGGGCCCGATGATGTCGGCCAGGGCCGGCTGCTGCCCACCACGTCGGTGGACCAGCTCGCGGCGACACTGGCGACCTGGATGGGCGTGTCGACGACCGACCTACCCATGGTGTTGCCGCAGATCGGCAACTATTCGACCCGAGACCTCGGCTACTTCACATGAGCTTGCGTTTGCTTCCTGTTGCTCTGGCCTTTTTGCTTTCGCAGGCGGGGGCGGTCGAGCAACCCGAAGCAGCAACCACACGCACGTCGAAGGAGTCGAGTCTCAAGGCGCCGGCCAAGCGTTTTGCCGTCACGGCCGCCAACCCTCTCGCTGCGCGGGCGGGCCTGGAGGTCCTGCGTGCCGGCGGCTCGGCCATCGACGCCACTGTTGCCGTGCAGGCCGTGCTGGGCCTGGTGGAGCCGCAGTCCAGCGGCATTGCCGGCGGCGCCTTCCTGCTGCATTGGGACGGGCGCCAGGTGCAGACCTATGACGGCCGCGAGACGGCACCGGCCGCCGCCACGCCCGAGCTGTTCCTCAAGCCCGACGGCAAGCCGCTGGCCATGCGCGATGCCATCCTGAGTGGCCTCTCCACCGGCGTTCCTGGCGTGCTGGCCATGCTGGCCGAGGCGCATCGCCAGCATGGCCAGTTGCCCTGGGCGCGCCTGTTCGAGCCGGCCATCGCGCTCGCCGAGCAGGGCTTTGCGATCAGCCCGCGCCTGTTCGAGCTGGCCTCCAGCGAACGCGCGCTGCGCAGCGACCCGCAGGCCGCGCCTTACTTCTTCGACGCCGCCGGCAATGCCAAGCCGGTGGGATCCGTGCTGAAGAACCCGGCCTACGCCGCCGTGCTGCGCGGCATCGCCAGGCAGGGCGCCAGGGGCTTCTACGAGGGTGCCGTGGCCGAAGACATCGTGCGCCGCGTGAAGAGCCATGCGCGGCCGGGGCTGCTGACCATGACCGACCTGGCCGGCTACAAGGCCGTGACGCGCCCACCGCTGTGCAATGAATGGCGCAGTTATCGCGTCTGCGGCTTCGGCCCGCCGACCTCGGGCCATCTGACGCTGATGCAGATCCTGGGCCTGCTCGACATCCAGCCTCAGGCCGTCGCAGCCAAGGGTATGACGGCCGACTGGATGCATGCCTATGCCGAATCCGCCAAGCTCGCCTTTGCCGACCGCGCGCAGTTCATCGCCGACCCCGGCTTCGTCAGCGCGCCGGGCGGCGACTGGCTGAACCTGCTCGCACCGGCCTACCTCAAGGAGCGCGGCGCCTTAATCGGCGAGCGCGCGATGGCGCCCGCCACGGCCGGTCAACCCGGCACCAGGCTGGCCCTCGCGCCGCAGGCCGAGCAGCTCGAAGCCGGCACCAGCCAGATCAGCGTCGTCGATGCCAAGGGCCAGGCCGTGGCCATGACGACGAGTGTCGAGTCTGCCTTCGGCAACCGCGTCATGAGCGACGGCGGCACGGGGCTGGCGGGTGGCTTCATGCTGAACAACCAGCTGACCGATTTCTCGCTGAACCCCGTCGGCGCCGACGGCAAGCCGGTGGCCAACCGCGTGGAGGCTGGCAAGCGCCCGCGCTCCAGCATGGCGCCCACACTCGTCTTTGATCGCGATGCAAAGCTCGTCCTGGTCGCCGGCTCGCCGGGCGGGCCGGTCATCATCCATTACGTCGCCAAGATCATCACCGGCGCGCTGACCTGGGGCTTGCCGGTGCAGCAGGCGGTGGACCTGCCCAACTTCGGTCACTTCAACAGCGGCTCGCTGATCGTCGAGCGCGGGGCGCTGACGGCCGAGCAACTCGCGAGCCTGCGCGCTCGTGGCCATGTCGTCGTCGAGGCCGACCTGACCAGCGGCCTGCAGGTGCTGATGCGCACCCCGGCCGGCTGGGTGGGGGGTGCCGACCCGCGCCGTGAAGGCGTCGTGTTAGGGGAGTAGTCGGCCGTCCTGCGCAGCGACGGCGTTTTGTCTGACACGCGCGGTGAGGCCGTGCGACCTAGGCTGCAAAACTTCAGCAGCCCTGGGGTCGGCCATGGACGAAGTGTTCGGATGTCTTTCACGCCGGGATGTGCTGATCGCCAGCGCCGGCACGGCCACGATCTCGGTCGCTGGCGCGGCGGACGATGCGCCGCCCGCTCTCGGCAGCCCACCCGGCACGGTGCACCGGCTGACGCTGGAGATCAATGGCAAGTCGCAGACCGTCGACGTCGACACGCGCACGACGCTGCTCGACCTGCTGCGCGAGCAGCTCAAGCTGACCGGCACCAAGAAGGGCTGCGACCACGGCCAGTGCGGCGCCTGCACGGTGCTGCTGGACGGCCGGCGCATCAACAGCTGCCTGATGCTGGCCGTCATGGCGCCAGGCACCATGGTGACCACCATCGAAGGCCTGGGCGCGCCGGGCAAGCTGCACCCGCTGCAGGCGGCGTTCGTCGCCAAGGACGGCTACCAGTGCGGCTACTGCACGCCAGGACAGATCTGTTCGGCCGTGGGCATGCTGGACGAACTCCAGCGCGGCATGCCCAGCCACGCGACGCCCGACCTTGCCGTGAAGCCCCTGCTGTCCGCTGACGAACTTCGCGAGCGCATGAGCGGCAACCTCTGCCGCTGCGGCGCCTACTCCAACATCGCCGAGGCCATCACCCAGGTTGGCGGAGGTGCCGCATGAAAGCCTTCACCTTCGAGCGCGCCCGTACGCCGGCCGAGGCCGCCGCTGCCGTGGCGCAGCGGCCGGATGCGCGCTTCATTGCCGGCGGCACCAATCTGCTGGACCTGATGAAGCTGCAGATCGAGGCGCCGACGCATCTGGTGGATGTGAACGCGCTGGGCCTGGATCGCATCGACGAAACCAAGGATGGCCTGCGCATCGGCGCGCTGGTGCGCAACAGCGACCTCGCTGCCGACGCGATCGTGAAGCGCGACTACCCCGTGTTGTCGCGCGCGCTGCTCGCGGGCGCCTCGGGCCAGTTGCGCAACCGGGCGACGACGGCCGGCAACCTGTTGCAGCGCACGCGCTGCCCCTATTTCTACGACACAGCCCAGCCGTGCAACAAGCGCCAGCCGGGCAGCGGCTGCTCGGCGCTTGGCGGCGTGACACGCTCGCTGGCCGTCATCGGCGCCAGCCCGAGCTGCATCGCCACCCACCCGAGCGACATGGCCGTCGCCATGCGCGTGCTGGACGCCCAGGTCGAGACCGTCAAGCCCGACGGCCAGGTGCGTCGCATCCCGATTGCCGACTTCCACAAGCTGCCGGGCGACACGCCCCACATCGAGCATGCGCTGACGCATGGTGAGCTGATCACAGCGGTGCTGCTGCCGGCGCCCGTCGCCGGCGTGCACGTCTACCGCAAGGTGCGCGACCGCGCGTCCTATGCCTTCGCCCTCGTGTCGGTGGCGGCCATCGTGCAGCCCGACGGCAGCGGCCGCGTCGCCTTTGGCGGCGTGGCGCCCAGGCCCTGGCGCGTCGAGGCGGCCGAGGCGTCGCTGGCCAAGGGCGCCCAGGCCTTCGCGGCCCAGGCCTTTGCCGGTGCCAAGACCACCGAGGACAACGCCTTCAAGCTGCCGCTGGCCGAGCGCACGCTGGCCGGCATCCTGCAAGCAGCGAGCCAGGCCGCGAGGAGCGCGTCATGAGATTCGACAAACCCGCCACCACCAACGCCATCGACCAGGGCCGCATCGTCGGCAAGGCCACGCCGCGCATCGACGGGCCGCTGAAGACCACGGGCACGGCGCCCTATGCCTACGAGCACCACGGCGAGACGGCCGATCCGGCCATCGGCTTCATCGTCGGTGCCGGCATCGCCAAGGGCCGCATCAAGTCCATGGACCTGGCGGCGGCGCGCAAGGCACCGGGCGTCCTGGCCATCGTCACGGCGAAGAACGCCGGCAAGCTCGGCAAGGGCAGCAAGAACACCGCCAAGCTGCTGGGCGGCCCGGAGATCACGCACTACCACCAGGCGCTGGCCGTCGTCGTGGCCACGACCTTCGAGAACGCGCGCGCGGCCGCGGCGCTCATCGACATTCGCTACGAGGTCACGCCCGGCCGCTTCGACCTGGCTGCACAGAAGGCGCATGCGCCGCTGGCCAAGGGCGATGGCATGGGCGGCAAGGCGCAGACCCAGGTGGGCAACTTCGACGGCGCCTTTGCCAAGGCACCCGTGCAACTGGACGCGACCTACAGCACGCCCGACCAGGGCCACGCCATGATGGAGCCGCACGCCACGCTGGCTGCGTGGGAAGGCCGGAAGCTCACCGTGTGGACGGCCAACCAGATGATCGGCTGGGCGGTCGAGGACCTGGCCAAGACGCTGGGCATCCCCAAGGCCAACGTGCACGTGAAGTCGCCCTATATCGGTGGCGGCTTCGGCGGCAAGCTCTTCCTGCGCGCCGACGTGCTGCTGGCCGCCCTGGGTGCCCGTGCTGTGAACCGGCCCGTCAAGATCGCGCTGACGCGGCCCCTGATGTTCAACAACACGACGCACCGCCCGGCCACCATCCAGCGCATCCGCATCGGCGCCGACAAGGACGGCCGCATCGGCGCGATTGCGCACGAGAGCTGGTCCGGCGACCTGCCCGGCGGCGGGCCCGAGACGGCGCCCGCGCAGACGCGCCTGCTCTATGCCGGCGAGCACCGGCTCACGGCTATGCGCCTGGCCGTGCTGGACCTGCCCGAAGGCAATGCGATGCGCGCGCCCGGCGAGGCGCCGGGGCTGATGGCGCTGGAGATCGCCATGGACGAGATGGCCGAGATGCTGGGCCTGGACCCAATCGATTTCCGCCTGCGCAACGACACCCAGGTCGACCCGGAGAAGCCGCAGCGGCCGTTCTCGCAGCGCCGCCTGGCCGAGTGTTTCAAGCTGGGCGCTGAACGCTTCGGCTGGAACAAGCGCTCGCCCAAGCCGGCCCAGGTGCGCGAGGGGCGCTGGCTGGTGGGCCTGGGCGTGGCGGCGGCCTTCCGCAACAACCTGTCCATGAAGTCCAAGGCCCGCGTGCGCATCGACGGCGAGGGCCACATCGTCGTCGAGACCGACATGACCGACATCGGCACGGGCAGCTACACCATCATTGCCCAGACCGCCGCCGAAACGATGGGCGTGCCACTGGACCGTGTGCGCGTGCGGCTGGGCGATTCGGAGTTCCCGGTGTCCTGCGGCTCGGGTGGGCAATGGGGCGCCAACAACTCCTGCGCCGGCGTGTTCGCGGCCTGCATGAAGTTACGGAGCATGGTGGCGGCGAAGGCAGGTTTGGGTGACGACGCAGCCTTTGTCGACGGCGAGGTGCGCGGCGGCGGCAAGGCTGTGCCGCTGGAGTCCTTCAGCGGCCTCGTGGCCGAAGACGGCATCGAGTACGGCGACCTCGACAAGCGCTTCCAGCAATCGACCTTCGGCGCGCATTTCGTCGAAGCGGCGGTGGACGCCTTCACCGGCGAGATCCGCGTGCGGCGCATGCTGGCCGTGTGCGCGGCGGGCCGCATCATCAACCCCACCTCGGCGCGCAGCCAGGTCATCGGCGCGATGACGATGGGCGTCGGCGCGGCGCTGATGGAGGAGCTGCAGGTGGACACTCGCCGCGGCTTCTTCGTCAACCATGACCTGGCCGGCTACGAGGTGCCGGTGCATGCCGACATCCCGCACCAGGACGTGGTGTTCCTGGACGAGACCGACCCGACCTCGTCGCCGATGAAGGCCAAGGGTGTGGGYGAGCTSGGCATCTGCGGCGTGGGCGCCGCGGTGGCSAACGCCRTCTACAACGCCACSGGCGTGCGCGTGCGSRACTACCCSRTCACGYTGGACAAGCTGCTGAAAGGGCTGCCGTCGGTGGTTTGATGCGCGCGACGCTCAGTCCAGGGCGACCTTGGCGCGCCTGATCACGTCGGCGTACTTGGCGGACTCGGCGGCGATAAACGCGGTGAACTGCTCGCGCGTGACCGGGAAGGGCTCGTAGCCGAAGGCGGCGTAGCGCTCCTTCATGTCCGGCTCGGCCAGCGAGGCGGCGATGTCCTGGTTGATCTTGTCGGCCACGTCCTTGGGCAGGCCCTTGGGCGCGGCGATGGTGGTCCAGCCGGTCATCTCGTAGCCCGCCGGGCCGCGCGACTCGGCCACCGTCGGCAGGTCCGGGAAGGCGCCGTGCCGCTGCGGCGCCGTGACGGCGATGAAGCGCAGCTTGCCGGCGCGGTACAGCGGGCCGGCCGTGGCCAGCGAGCCCAGCGCCCAGCGCAGCTCGCCATTGGCCACGCCGGTGTAGAGCAGCKAGGTCTCCTTGTAGACGACGTGCTGCATCTGCGTGCCGCTCATGGCCTCCAGCAGCGCCGAGCCCAGGTGCACCGGGTTGCCGACCGACCAGGAGCCGTAGTTCAGCTCGCCGGGGTGGGCCTTGGCATCGGCCAGGATGTCGCCAACGGTCTTGTAGGGGCTGTTGGCGGCCACGGCCACGAAGAAATAGGTGCGGAACAGCGGCGCCACGGGCTCAAAGTCGCGCACCGGGTCGTAGGGCAGCTTCTTGAACAGGTGCGGGTAGGCGACCAGGTGGACGTTGTCGAGCTGGATCAGGTCGTAGCCATCCGTCGCGCCGCGCTTGAAGGCGTCGATGGCGAGAAAGCCATTAGCGCCCGGCTTGTTCTCGACGATGACCGGCTTGCCCCAGCGGCGCTGCAGCTTCTCGGCCAGCACGCGCAGCACGGCCTCGGGGCCGGAGCCGGCGGGGAAGGGCGTGAGGATGCGCACGGGTTTGGTCGGGAAGTCCGTCGCGAAGGCCGACCCTGCGAGGGCCAGCGCCGTGAGGGCCAGCGTGAGTCGGCCGAAAGCGCTGCGGCGCGGCATCCTTGTAGTCATCGTTGTCTCCGTTTGTTGTGCGGGATTCAGTCGATGTAGCGCAGTCCGGCCTTGGCCAGTGGCTCGCGCATCTTGTACATGTCCAGCCCCAGTACGCCCGAGGCGAGAGTTTCGCGCTTGGCGAGTTCGAGCGCCTCGCGGGCGGCGGCGGCCTCCAGTGTCTGCGCGGCGCGCGCGGCCGGCACGCAGACGACGCCGTCATCGTCCGCGACGATGACGTCGCCCGGCGTGACCCACATGCCGGCGCAGACGACAGCGATGTTGACCGAGCCCAGCGTCGCCTTGATCGTGCCCTTGGCCGAGACGTGGCGGCTCCAGACCGGGAAGCCCATCTTGGCCAGCGTCTTCACGTCGCGCACACCGGCATCGATGACCAGGGCGCGTGCGCCGCGCGCCTGGAAGGACGTGGCCAGCAGGTCGCCGAAGTAGCCGTCGCTGCATTCCGCGGTGACTGCCGCCACGACGATGTCACCCGGCTGGATCTGCTCCGCCGCGACATGCATCATCCAGTTGTCGCCCGGCTGCAGCAGCACGGTGACCGCCGTGCCCGAGACCTGGGCGCCGGCGTAGATGGGCCGCATATACGGCTTGAGCAAGCCGACGCGGCCCATGGCCTCGTGCACGGTGGCCGAGCCATAACGCGCCAGACCATCGGCGGCGGCGCGCTCGGCGCGCTGGATGTTGCGGTAGACGACGCCCAGTTCGTACATCTCAAAGTCCCTTCTGCTTCAGCTGCGCATCCAGGCGCGGGAAGACTCGGCGGGCATTGGCCTCGAACACCTGATGACGCTCCTCGTCGCTGAGGTTGGCTGTGGCCTCGACATAGCGCCGGGTGTCGTCGTAGTAGTGGCCGGTCTCGGGGTCGATGCCGCGCACGGCGCCGATCATCTCGGAGGCGAACAAGATGTTCTTCACCGGGATCACCTTGGTCAGCAGGTCAATGCCGGGCTGGTGATAGACGCAGGTGTCGAAAAAGATGTTGTTCAGCAGGTGGTCTTGCAGCAGCGGCTTCTTCAGCTCCTGGGCCAGGCCGCGAAAGCGACCCCAGTGGTAGGGCACCGCGCCGCCACCGTGGGGGATGAGGAACTTCAGCGTCGGGAAATCCTTGAACAGGTCGCTGGTCAGGCACTGCATGAAGGCCGTCGTATCGGCGTTCAGGTAGTGGGCGCCGGTGGTGTGGAAGCAGGCATTGCAGCTGGTCGACACATGGACCATGGCCGGGATGTCGTACTCGACCATCTTTTCGTAGATGGGGTACCAGTGCCGGTCCGACAGCGGCGGCGACGTCCAGTGGCCGCCGGACGGGTCGGGGTTGAGGTTGATGCCGACGTTGCCGAACTGCTCCACGCACTTGACCAGTTCGGGGATGCAGCTGGCCGGGTCCACGCCGGGCGACTGGGGCAGCATGGCGGCCGGCACGAAGTGGTCGGGGAAGAGCTGGGCCACGCGGTAGCAGAGCTCGTTGCAGATGGCGGCCCAGGTGCTGGACGTCTCGAAGCTGCCGATGTGGTGGGCCATGAAGCTGGCGCGCGGGCTGAAGATGGTCAGGTCCGAGCCGCGCTGCTTCATCAGCCGGAGCTGGTTGGTCTCGATGCTCTCGCGGAGCTCGTTGTCGCTGATCTTCAGGTCGGCGGGCGAGGGCGCGCGGGTCGGGTCCTTGAGCGCGGCGACTTGCAGGTCGCGCCAGGCGCCGAGGGCCGCCGGGGCCGTCGTGTAGTGGCCGTGGACGTCGATGATCATGGGGTCTTTCAGGTAGAAGTGGATGGGCTCATGCCGTGGCTGCGCTTCAGGACCGCCGTGGCCGGGCTGGCCAGGAAGTCCAGCAAGCCTTGCGCGGCTTCGCCTTGCGTGCTGTGCGCACCGACGGCGCCGGCAAAGGTCGTGACGATGTCCAGTTCGGGCGGCAGGCCGCCCAGCAGCGTGATGCCGGCCAGGCCTTGCAGTTCGGTGAGCTGCTGGAAGCCGATCTCGGCCTCGCCGTCGGCGACCAGCCGGCCCACGGGCACGCCGGGCCGGGCCAGCACCAGGCGGGCTTGCAGCGTCTCGGCCAGGCCCCAGCGTTCGAAAATCTGCAGCAGCGCCCGGCCGCTGGGGCCGGTGGAATAACCGATGCTGCGCGCGTCCAGCAGGCTGCGGCGCAGGGCGTCCTCCGAGCTGATGTCGGGCTGGGGCGCACCTTCACGCACGGCCACGGCCACGCGCGAATCGGCCAGCGCACGGGGGGCGCTCACCAGGCCTTGCGCGGCCAGCGCTTCGAGCGCATCGCCGGCCAGCACGACGACGTCGAACACCTCGCCGGCCTGCACGCGGCGCGCGGCATCGACGCCGCCGACCGACTCCAGCCGCACCACCGAGCCTTGCGCCTGCTCGTAGGCCTGCGTCAGCTCGCGCAGCAGCGCCTGGGTGGCCATGGAAGACAGCAGCGTGAGTTGGGGTGGTGACATGGCGAGTGCAGTGGCAGCGTGCCGCATTCTTGTGATCCCGGGCTAGTCCAACAAGTTCTGGCCGGCGCTAGCTGCTATTCGTTCCCGGCATGGCCGATGCGATGATGCCCCGCATGAACCTGAACCAGCTGGAGACCTTCGTCCATGTGGCCGAGCACGGCAGCTTCAGCAAGGCGGCGCTGGTGCTGGGCGTGGCCCAGCCGGCGCTGAGCCGCCAGGTGCGCGCGCTGGAGGTGGAGCTGCACGAGACACTGCTGCTGCGCAATGGCCGCGGCGTGCAGCTGACCGAGGCGGGGCGGCGCCTGCTGCAGCATTGCCAGGACATCCTGCACCTGGTCAGCCAGGCCAAGGAGGACTTGCTGGCCCAGCGCAACGAGCCGGTGGGCCACATCACCATTGCGATGCCGCCTACCCTGGCGCGGCTGCACACGCTGGCGCTGATCCAGGCCTTCCAGGCCGAGCTGCCGCTGGCGCGGCTGGCCATCATGGAGGGCTTCTCCACGCACCTGACCGAATGGCTGCTGACCGGCCGCACCGACCTCGCGCTGATCTACAGCCCCGAGCCGCTGCCGGCGCTGGAGATCCTGCCGCTGCGCCAGGAGAAGCTCTGCCTGGTGAGCCCGGCCGGCGAGGCACCGTCGCGCCCGGTCAGCCTGCGCCAGCTGGCGCGCTACCCGCTGGTGATGCCGCAGCGCGGCCACATCTTCCGCAGCCTGATGGAGTCGTCGGCGGCGATGGCGGGCGTGCAGCTCAATGTGCTGTGGGAGGTCTCCAGCGTGCCGGCCATCCTGGACCTGGTGGCCGCCGGCATCGGCCACGCGGCGCTGGGCGAGGAGGCCATACGCGCAGCCGAGCAGCCAGAGCGGCTGGCGATCACGCCCTTTGCCGGCACCGAGATCAGCGCGACGCTGTGCCTGGTGACGCCGGCGCAGAAACGCGCCACGCCGCTGCTGCAGCGCAGCGCCGCCTTGCTGATGCGGCTGATGCGAGGTAGTTGAACCTCAGGCCTCCAGCGTCTCGTGGAAAGCCGTGGCGCCGGCCTTCCAGTAGGCGGCGACCTTCATCGCCTCCTTGGGCAGGCCCTTGTCCGCGAGCAGGGCGCGCACCTGGGCCATGGCGGCCGCCTCGCCCGAGGCCCAGGCAAAGCCCTCGCCCTCGGGCAGCTGCAGCGTGGCGACGGCGGCGTGCAGGGCCTCAGTCGTGTCGAACCATTGCAGCGTTGCGCGTGCCCGGCCGGCGGGCAGCAGGCGGTCGGCCGGGTCGACCTGCAGCAGCACGATGACCCGCGCGTCGGCGGGCAGCTCTTCGAGGCGACGGCGCACCGCAGGCAGCGCGGAGTCGTCGCCGATCAGCAGATGCCAGTCGTAGTCGGCCGGGATGACCATGGAGCCGCGCGGGCCGGCCACCACCAGGCGCTGGCCCACGCTGGCCTGCTGCGCCCATTCGGAGGCCGCGCCGGCACCGTGCAGCGCGAACTCGAGGGTCAGCTCCTGGCGTGCGGTGTCGAAGCTGCGCGGCGTGTAGTCGCGCTTGGCGTCGTCGCCGAAGAACAGCTTGACGTGGTCGTCAAAGGAGTCGGAACGAAAGCTCGCCAGCGACTCGCCGTGCAGCGTGACAGCGACGAAGTTGGGGCTTTGCTGCTCGACGCGCGTGACTTCGAGATCACGGCGCTGCAGCTCGTGGCGGATGCGCTGGATGCGGCGCAGGGGAGGGGTGATGGATTCGGACATGATGCTTTGGACATTGGTTGATAATGTCATCCATCATGCGCAAACAAGTTGATACTGTCAACCATAAATCCAGCCTGCCCGAGGAGGTTGTGGAAAGCGTCCACACGGTCATGCACCTGTTCCGCTCACTGCAGTTCCAGGCCTTGAAGGACGGCGCGCATGACCTGAGCCATATGGAGGCCAAGGCGCTGGGCTTCTTCGCCGCCCGACCGGGCGCCACGCAGAGCGAGCTGGTGCAGCACGCCGGGCGTGACAAGGGCCAGGTGGCGCGGCTGATTGCGGGCCTGCGCGAGCGTGGCCTGCTGGAGGCCGGCGCCGATGCGGCGGACAAGCGCAGCGTGCGCCTGCAGGTCAGTGCAGAGGGCAAGGCCTTGCAGCAGCAGGTGCGCAAGCAGGCCCAGCGCGTCTCGACCCAGGCCGTCAGCGGGCTGGACGAGGCGGAGTGCCAGCAGCTGCTGGCGCTGCTGGGCAAGCTGCGCGAGAACCTCGCCGGCGGCGGGGCCTAGATCTGGCAGTTGGGCACGGCCCCAGTCAAGCCGCCCCACGAAATGGAACGGTTCCACGCTGCCTGGTAGGGCAACCAATGGCGGTAGCGGTAACCGCGAGTTCGTCCGCTCCGCCAGCGTCGGCCAGTTGCGCACGACCGAGACGTCAAATTCTTCAGCTGGGAAGAGAGGCACGGCGGAACCGGGTGCATCTGTGGCTGTCGTTTGATCGGGGGACAGCAGGCAACCTGAGAGCGCTACCATTGCCCGCCGGGTTGGCCAGGCTCTTGACGTGGATTGGCCAGCGCATCGAAACCCTCGTCCGCATCCTGCGGGCGGCTGATCCATGGACGATCCTGTGACCTCATCCGCTGCCTTCACAAGACGACACCTGCTGCTAGGAACCGCAGCGCTCGCGGGCGCCTGCATGCCCCAGGCTCACGCGTCATCCCCTGCTGCAATCAAGAGCACCATCGACACACGCCAGCGCTTCAAGCCGATCAACCCCTACCTCTACGGCGGCTTCCTGGAACACGGGGCCAACATCATCAACCACACGATGTGGGCCGAGATGCTGCACGACCGGAAGTTCTACTACGGCGTGCTGGAGGCCGAGGAACCCAAGCCCGACCCGGCCAACTTCCGCGCGGCCATGGCCTACATCCACAAGTGGACCGCCGTGGGCCCCATGGCCAGCGTCTCGCTCGACACGGCCGACGCCTACGTGGGCGAACACAGCCCGGCCATCGAACTGAGCCCCACGACGCCGCATGGCATCAGCCAAGGGCATATCGCCCTCCTCGGCGGCAAGACCTACACCGGCCGCATCGTGCTCAAGGCGACGCAGCCCACCGACATCACCCTGACGCTGGCCGAAGCGGCCGGCCGCGAACAGACGCTGAAGCTCAAGGCCGGCGCTGCTTGGAGCACCCTGCCCTTCAAGTTCACCGCATCGGGCGACGCCACCGAGGCGCGGCTGAGCTTCACCGCTACCGGCTCAGGCAAGCTGTTGATCGGCGCGGTCTCGCTGATGCCGGCCGACAACATCAAGGGCTTCCGCGCCGACACCATCGCGCTGATGAAGGAGATGGACTGCAAGATCCTTCGCATGCCGGGCGGCAACTTCATCTCGGCTTATGACTGGAAGGACACCATCGGCGACTCCGACAAGCGCCCGCCGATCTTCGACCCCGTCTGGAAGGCGCTGCAGCCCAACGACGCCGGCCTCGACGAGCTGCTGCAGATGTGCGAGCTCATCCAGTGCGAGCCCTACTGGTGCGTCAACACCGGCTATGGCGAGCCCCGCTCCGGCGCCGAGATCGTCGAGTACGTGAACGGCGCGGCCAACACCTTCTGGGGCGCCAAGCGGGCCGCCAACGGGCGGGTGCAGCCCTACAAGGTCAAGTACTGGAACATCGGCAATGAGATGTACGGCCACTGGCAGTTCGGCCACATGGCGCGCGAGCAGTACGTCATCAAGCACAACCTGTTCGCCGACGCGATGCGCAAGGTCGATCCGTCGATCTACATCATCGCGCCCGGCGGTTTTGTTGACGAGATGACGACCGGCCAGGGCATCTTCGTGGCCGGCCAGCCCGAAGTGAAGGTCGGTTCGGACCGCGACTGGGCCTACGGCATGTTCAAGTTCTCCAAGGGCAAGTTCGACGCGCTGGCCACGCACGCCTACCCGCCCGAGAACAAGCGCTTCGACCTCCAGACCGGCAAGCTCTTCGACGTCAAGCAGTCGCTGAGCGAATGGTCCCGCCAGCCGGCCAATCGCATCGCGACGATGGTGGACGCGTGGGAGGACTACAAGAAGCTCTTTCCCGAGTTGGCCGAGGGCAAGGTGTTCTTCGACGAGTGGGCCTACAGCTTCCGCGATAGCTTCAAGGGCACGCTGCCTATCGCCATCGCCTTCCACGAGTTCTTCAAGCAYACCGACTTCATCGACATGGCCGGCTACACGATGGCCACCGCCTGGATGAACGTGACGCCGACGGGCTCGGCCATCAGCGCCAAAGGCCGCGTCTTCCAGCTCTACAACCGGCATTTCGGCAGCGTCCCGGTGAGCGTCGGCGGCAACTCGCCCCAGCCGGCGCCTGCCTATCCCGCCGGTGGCGACCAGCCGCGCGTGAACACCGGCAGCGCCACCTACCCTCTCGACGTGATGGCTGCACTGAGCAAGGACCAGCAGGTGCTGACCGTGGCCGTCGTGAATCCGACGGAGACGGCGCAAAGCCTGGAGCTCAGCTTCGATGGATTCGCCACCGGCTCAGAGGGCAGGATCTGGTCGCTGGTGGGCAAGAGCCTTGAAGCCACCAACGCGGTGGGCGCGAAGCCCGAGGTCGTCATCGAAGAGGMGCGCTTCGATGCACGCGCCAGGCGCTTTGACATCGCTCCGGCGACGGTCAGGATCTACAACTTCCCGAAGGCGTCGGCGCCGCGGTGAACGTGCCTTGGTCGACGCGGTACGACCGACCACGTCGACTCCCTCGAAGCGCCACGGGCACGCATTGCGGCCAATTGACCGTGGGCGCGAACAGCAAGCCGTCGGCCAGCATCGCCGCCGCGCCGAGCCCGTGCTCCTCGGCCGCTGGAAGATGAACCGCACGGTGCCGGCGAAGTCGCGGCGCGCAGTCAGGAATTGAACGGCACCCGGCAGCATCGCCATGTGGCCGTCGTGCCCGCTAGCGTGCATGCAGCCCGCGTTCGCCGAAGCGTATGCCCGTCCGGCGCCGTCTCCGACATCACCAGGGCGTCCATGTCGGCCCGTAGTCCAATCACGCCCGGGCCGGAGCCCACCTTGAGCGACGCGACAACGCCGGTTCCTCCGATGCCCCGGTGACCTCCAGCCCGAGCATCTGCAGAACTTGCGCGACACGCTCTGACGTGCCTCGTTCGTTGAACCCCGTCTCCGGAAAGCGGTGGAAGTCCTGACGCCAGCGCACCCAACCGGATTCCAGCGTCTTCTCGTCCATCTCGACCACCGTGTCGCTCCTCGTGGTTGCTGGGAGAATTGCTAGGGCATCACGGTGAGCGACGGCCGCGGGCAGCTAGCCCGTCCTCGCGCAGATGGAACACGACGCTCACGGGGACGAAGGCGACCTGCTGGCCCCCACTTCGCCGCGTCGCGGCCCTTAAAGATGATCTGTCCGACCTGGCTGATGCACTTGCGCGAGCGGCCCCCTTGGTCTCGATGTGAGCAGATGACCATCGCGCTCCTGCTGACACCAGCTACCCTGCGGCCATGAATATCGCCGTCATCGGTGGCGGCATCGCCGGCTTGGTGGCTGCGTGGCAGCTGTCGCGGCGCCATGCGGTGACGCTGTTCGAACGCCATGCGGTGCCCGGCTTCGTCGCCAGCTCGGTGGCGGTGGACGCCGCCGCCCCAGGCCTGCGGGTCGACGTGCCGCTGCGCGTGTTCTACCCCGGCTACTACCCGACGCTGAGTCGCCTGTATGCCGAGCTCGGCGTGGCCACCGAGCCCGTGGACTACGCCACCACCTTCAGCGGCTGCGACGGCCGTGCCTACTTCCGTTGGCGCAACGCCCGCCTGGGTGGCTGGTCGCTGCCCTATGTGCTGCCACATGACGTGGCCAGCGCGCGCGGGTGGCGCATCGTGCAGGGAGCGCTGCGCTTCCATGCCCGGGCGCGCGCGGCGCAGGCGGCTGGAGATCTGGGTGCCGCGAGCATCGGCGAGTTCGTCACTGCCGAGCGCATCGCCCCAGACTTCGTTGACGGCCTGCTGTTGCCGGCCATCGCCACCATCGGCACTTGCAGCACAGCAGACGCACGCGCCTACCCCGCTGCCGTGGTCGCTGGCTACGCCACCGCGGGCGTGGGGCGCCAGAGCGTGCGCCGTGCGCGTGACGGCGCCGACGCGGTGGCCGCGAAGCTGCTGGCCGGCATCACGCGCGTGCAGTGCAGCGCCGGCGTGGTGGCTGTTCGGCGCAGGCCGGGCGTGGCCGCATCGACGTGCCCCACCGACGCCGGGCGGGTGGTGGTGCAGTGCGCCGCGGGCGAGGAGACTTTCGACCATGTTGTGTTCGCCACGCAGGCCAACCAGGCCCTCACGCTGCTGGCCGACGCCGCGCCGGACGAGACGGCGGCGCTGGTCGCTTTCCGCTACCGGGCGCTGGAGGTGCTGATGCACCGCGACACGGCGCTGATGCCGCAGCGCCGCGCCGACTGGTCGCCGGTGAACGCTCGCGTTTGCGCCGAACACGAGCAGCCCGAAAGCACGATCTGGATCAACCGCGTGCAGCCGGGGCTGCGCCATGCCGCGCCGCTGTTCCAGACCGTGATGCCGCAGCGCTCGCCGCGAGACGACTGTGTCATCGGCCACGCCCGCTTCGAGCGCCCGCTGGTTGGCGTCGGCAGTGCTGCGGCCTTGGTCTCGCTGCAGCGGTTGCATGCGCAACCTGAGCGCCGCGTGTGGTGGTGCGGCTCCTACGCCGAAACCGGCGTGCCGCTGCTGGAGAGCGCGGTGCGGTCCGCGCTGGCGGTGGCCGCGCGGTTGGAGGCTTGCGCTGCCCAGACGCCGGCCGGAGGCCGCTTGACGGCGGGTGTTGCATAGCCGTGGTCCAGTCGCCGCCGTCGTGAAAGCCTAGAACTCTTCCGTGTCGATCTCGGTCTGCGTCGCTGCGCTGTAGCGGGCGCCGCTGACGGTGTGGCGGTTGATAAGCTCGCCCAGGCGCACCAACGTTGCCGCATCCAGCTCCAGCTGCGGCGCGGCCATCAGCTCCCACAGGTGCTCGGGATTGGACGTGCCCGGGATGGGCACGATGTGCTCGCCCTGATGCAGCAGCCAGACCAGCGCCAGCGTGGCCGGCGCGCAGTTCAGCCCTGCGGCCTCGTCCTGGAAGCCGTCCAGCAGCCGCAGATTCGCCGCGTAGTTCTCCGGCGAAAACCGAGGCATGGCGCGGCGGATGTCCTTGGGCTCCAGCTTGCTCACGTCGCGCAGTTCGCCACCAAGGAAGCCACGCGCCAGCGGGCTGAAGGCGACGAAGGCGATGCCCAGCTCGCGGCAGGTGTCGAGCACGGCGATCTCGGGGTTGCGCGTCCACAGCGAGTACTCGGTCTGCAGCGCGRCAATGGGGTGCACCGCATGCGCTCGCTTGAGCGTTGCGGCCGAG
>NZ_JBGCUM010000048.1:0-40442 GCF_054177665.1 Roseateles sp. P5_E8
GAAATGACCTTCTTGGTGGTTCTAAAACCAGGTACAAAGCTTCGTGTGCTCGCCGTACGAGAATGCTCTAATTGCATTTTAGACCGAATGCTTGAATACCAAGTTGAAGTAAGCCCAGAGCCGCCGCAGTTTGCGGGCAAGCCTGCCTACCTCCGGGCAGAGTCCAAGACCATGCCTCATGTTCGATGTCCCCGCAGCAATGCGGCCTAACCACTCGGTCAAGGGGATTTCTTGCGAAAAGCCCCTTGCCTCGAACGTTGAACGTCATGAGCAACCGTACGTTTGCCTGCCTGCAATGCCGGAAGTTGCAGCGCAAAGATCGGAATGTGCCGAACTTCCATTGCCCGCTTTGCCGGAAAGAGAGTATTCGAGTTCATTGGAAGCTCCACGTGCCTGCTCCTCGAAAGGTCAAGAAGTGGGACTCCTTCTAGAATAGATATTTGGCGGAGCTGCGGCAAATCGAAGAATTCAGGCGCAATCCCAATATCACTGAGATGCACCTTCCGTTGCTCAATCAAATCCTTCGCCGCACTGTGAAATGAACTGAGCTGAGCGAATGACGTCCAACCTTTCATTGCGGCCGACCAAGGTCGGCTGAATTCAAACGCTAGAGCACAGCACGTGAAGTCCTACGCAACCATCGCGCGCCGGGTCGTCCGCGTCCTCGGTCACCCTAACAGCGGCTGGTCGCCGGCCGACCTCGATGATGACAATGCACTTGAGATTGAGTTTCGGTTTGAGATCACTGACGACGGAAACAAGAACTTCTTGCTTGTCTACCAGTCCTTGGATGGACGTTATGCCGCGGACTCGTGGCATGAAACCGTGGAAGAAGCGCTTGCCTGTGCAGAAGAGGCATACGGCATCACCCAACCGGAATGGGTGATGCCGAACTAGGCTCAGTCCACATGCACCCGATTGCGCCCGCCGTGCTTGGCCGCATACAGCGCCTGGTCTGCCCGCTTGAGCAACTGGTCGGCCTGCAGCGGCGGCATGCCGCCGGCAATGCCGACGCTGATGCGCACCATCAGCCCCTGCGCGGTGGCGGCCCAGTCGTGCTCTGCCACGGCCAGGCGCAGGCGCTCGCAGATCTCCGCGGCCTGCTGCGGCGCRATGCCCACCAGCACGGCCAGGAACTCCTCGCCGCCGATGCGGGCGAGCAGGTCGGCGCTGCGCAGGCGGTGGCGCAGCAGCTGCGCGAGCTGCTGCAGCACTGCGTCGCCCACCGCATGGCCGTGGGTGTCGTTGATGCGCTTGAAGTGGTCCATGTCCAGCGAGGCGACGCTGATGACCTGGCCGGCCATGCGCGCGCCTTCCACCAGCAGCGGCAGCGCGAACTCGGCGTGCCGCCGGTTGTGCAGGCCGGTCAGCACGTCCTCGTGGGCGGCGCGGTCCAGCGCGTTGGCGTGTTCGCGCAGGCGCTGCTGCTCGGTTTCGAGATGAGTCGCGCGGGCGCGCTCGCGGCGGGCGTCGGCGGTGGCACTGTCGGCGCGGGCCTGGGCCTGCTCGACCTGGTCGCGGATGAGGATGACCTCGGTCTGCAGCACGAGGTTGTCGCGGCTGATCTGGCGGTCCAGGCCGACGAGTTCTTCCAGCCAGGCCAGCGCCTCGCGGTACTGGCCGCAGGCCTTGTGGGTCTCGTACAGCGAGCGCACCAGCAGCCGGCGCAGCTTGGGCGGCGGCGCGCTGGCGGCTTTCAGCAGTGCCTCCATGACGCGCGCGGCCTGCAGCGGCTCGCCCTTCAGGCGCATGAAGACGGCGCGTTGCGCGTCGGCCTCGATGGCCAGCGTGCGGTAGCCGTGGTCATGGGCGAGGTGGCCAAACTCGTTGAGCAGGGGCAGGGCTTCGTCCAGCAGGCCGCCGGCCAGCAGCGCGTTGACGAGGTTGGACACGGCCACGGCGACCTGGAAGGGGCTGCCCGAGTCGCGCGCCAGCTCCGTCGCTCGCTCGGCCGTGAGGCGGGCCTGGGCCAGCGCCTCGGCCAGTGCGGCGGTGTCGCCCCCGCTCTTGGCCTCCTCGACGCGGCGCAGCCAGAAGTAGGCGAGGTTGTTGAGGCAGGAGAAGCGCACCTCGGCTGAGCCGGCGCCGGTGGCGATCTCCAGCCCCTGCTCGACGGAGGTGCAGGCCTGGGCCTGGTTGTCCAGGGCCGAGTAGCCGATGCCGACGCGGCACAGCGCCCAGGCCTCGCGCACGGCATCACCCACACGCCGCGCCGCGCCCAGGGCCCGCATGCCGGACTGCAGCGCCTCGCGGCCCATCAGCAGCTGGCCGTAGACATAGGCCTGCGCTGTCAGCGCGTCGGCCAGCATCAGGTCGTCGCCCAGGCGCTCGGCCAGGGCCAGGGCCTCGGTGGCGCAGCGGGCGCTGGCCGTCAGCCGGCCGGTGCGCGGGTATTGGTGAGCCAGCAGGGCCAGGGCGTCGCCACGCCGGCGCAGGTCCGTGGGCGGGCAGGCCTGCAGCAGCAGTTCCAGCACGTCGTTAGAGGCCTGGTAGGCGCCGGCCGCCGCGAGCTGGCGCTGCGAGGCGAAGGCGGCGTCGAATGCCGCAGCGTCAAAGCCGGCATCGTCGGCGGGGAGGCTGGGGAGATCGAGCAGGTCTGACATGGGGGCCGGCCATTCTGCCCAGCCCCAGAATGCCGGCCATGCACGACAACAGCGTTTTCGGGGTCGACTTCACGAGTGCGCCCCGGGCAGCCAAGCCGATACGGGTCGCGGAGGGCCGCCGCCACGGCGCCGTCATGCGCCTGGAGCGGCTGACAGCGCTAGCCAGCCTGGACGCCTTCTCCACCTGGCTGGCCCGGCCCGGGCCCTGGGTGGCCGGCCTGGACCTGCCTTTCGGCCTGCCGCGCGAGCTGGTCGAGCACCTGGGCTGGCCGACCGACTACGCCGCGCTGATGGCGCACTACGCCGGCCTGAGCCGCGCCGACATCCGCGACCGCTTTGCCGCCTTCTGCGACGCGCGGCCGGCGGGCGCCAAGTTTGCCCACCGCGCCTGCGATGGGCCGGCCGGCGCCAGCCCCAGCATGAAATGGGTCAACCCGCCGGTGGCCTGGATGCTGCATGCCGGCGTGCCGCGCCTGATCGCGGCGGGCGTGCACCTGCCCGGCTTGCTGGCCGGCGACGAAAGCCGGGTCGCGCTGGAGGCCTATCCCGGCCTGCTGGCGCGCGAGCTGATCGCCCGGCGCTCGTACAAGAGCGACAGCAAGCCCATGCAGACGCCCGAGCGGCTGATCGCGCGCAAGGACATCGTCGAGGCGCTGGAGCAGGGGCGCTCCAGGCTGGGCCTGCGCCTCAAGCTCAGCCATGCACAGCGCGACGAGCTGGTGGCGGATGCCAGCGGCGACAGCCTGGATGCGGTGCTGGCGATGCTGCAGGCGGCCTGGGCAGCGCAGCGGCGGGGCTGGGGCTGGCCGGCCGGCGTGGACCCGCTGGAAGGGTGGATTGCCAGCGCCTGACGCGCCTTCACCCAGAATGGCGGCTCTTGCCCGCTTCGGGCAAACAGAGGATGCATCGATGCACACCCTGGAACACGCGGCATTGGGTGCCTATTTGAAGCGCCGGCGCGGCGCCATCTTGCAGGCGTGGCGCACGGCGGTAACGTCCGACCCCACGCTGACGAGTGGCGCAGCGCTGCCACGAGCCCAGCTTCACGACCACATTCCCGCGCTGTTGGTCGACTTCGAGCGCAGGCTCACCGGCGGCGCGCTCGCTGCGGGCGACGGCGACGTCGAACCCCACCAGGGCGACGCTGCGGCCCATGGCCTGCACCGCTGGCAGCAGGGCTTCGACCTGGGCGAGGTGACGCGGGAGCTCGGCCGGCTGAACGAATGCGTCGTGGTGGAACTGGAGGCCTATGCCGCCGGCCAGCCCGCGCCCGAGCCCGCAGCGATGGCGCAGGCGCGCCGGATCTGGGCCCAGCAGTGCGGCGACGCCATCAGCGCCAGCGTGTCGCAGTACTTCCAGCTGCAGCAGATGGAGGCCAGCAGCCACATCCGCGACCTGGAGCAGGCCCTGCAGTCCCTGCGCGAGCTCGAGCAGGAGCGCGCCCACCTGTGGCAGCAGGCGGCGCATGACCTGCGCGGYGGCCTCGGCGTCGTCGCCACCGTCACGGCGGGCCTCGCCTCGCCCAAGGCGTCCGAGCCGATGCGCGACCGCTTCCTGCGCCTGCTCGACCGCAATGTCGGCTCGCTCAGCCATCTGCTCAACGACGTGACCAGCCTGGCCCGTTTGCAGGGCGGCTTCGAGCACCGCAAGCTGGCGCCCATCGACGCGGCTGCGGTGCTGGTCACGCTGTGCGAAGACCTGCAGCCGCATGCGCAGGAGCGCGGCCTCTACCTGAAGTTCAATGGCACTGCGGCCCTGCCCGTGGAGGGGGACGCGGTCAAGACCCGGCGCATTGCCCAGAACCTCATCATCAACGCGATCAAGTACACGCGCCAAGGCGGCGTCACGGTCAGTTGCGGCAACTGCGCGTCGGGCGACCGGGAGCGCTGGTTCTTCGAGGTCAGCGACACCGGGCCCGGCTTCCACGCCGGGCCGGGCTCGCAGCTGGCAGGCGCGCTCGAAGAGGCGACCGACCAGGCCAAGCAGATCGCCGCCGACCACGCCAGCGGCGCGGTCACGCATGTCAATGTGGACCTGGCCGAGGCGCACCCTTCGCAGGACGACCCGCGGCCCGTCCAGCAGCAACCCGGCGAAGGCATCGGCCTGTCCATCGTCAAACGGCTGTGCGACCTGCTCGACGCGACCACCGAGCTGCAGTCCGAGATGGGTGTCGGCACCACGTTCCGCATCCTGCTGCCGCGGCGCTATGAGGGCAGTTCGGCGGGCTAGGGCGAGCTCATTTCCTCATCAAAGTGCTCTTGCCGTCTACGCAGCAGGGCAAACTCACTTCCTCATCAASGTGCTTTTGCCRAACAGGCTTTCGATSAGGTCCACCGCRAYCACCGCCGTGCGGTTSYKCTCRTCCAGCGCCGGGTTCAGCTCCATCAGGTCCATGGACGCCATGCGGCCGGTGTCGGCAATCATCTCCATGCAGAGGTGGGCCTCGCGGTAGGTCGGGCCGCCGCCGACCGTGGTGCCCACGCCGGGTGCCATGACGGGGTCGAGGAAGTCGACGTCGAAGCTGACGTGCAGGTGGGTGTTGTCGTCCAGCGTGGCCAGCGCCAGCTCCATGGTGTGGCGCATGCCCACTTCGTCGATGAAGCGCATGTCGAAGACTTCGAGGTCGTGCTTGTGCACGAAGGCGCGCTCGCCCTCGTCGACGCTGCGGATGCCGATCTGGCGGATCCACTTGGGGCTGATGGCGGGCACATGGCCGCCAATCTCAATCAGCTCCTTGGGGCCGAAGCCGCACAGGCAGGCCACGGGCATGCCGTGGATGTTGCCGCTGGGGGTCAGCTCGCTGGTGTTGAAGTCGGCGTGCGCGTCCAGCCACAGCACGCGCAGCTTCTTGCCGGTGTCGCGGCAGTGGTGGGCCACGGCGGCGATGGAGCCCAGGCCCAGGCAGTGGTCGCCGCCCAGCAGGATGGGCATGCGGCCGGTCTTGAGTTCGTTGTAGACGGCGTCATGCACGGCCTGGTTCCAGGCCACGACCTCGTCGAGGTGGCGGTAGCCTTCTGTCGGCGGCAGCCAGGGGTTGGCCGGGCCGACGAGGTTGCCGCGATCGATGACGTCGACACCGCGAGCGCGCAGCGCCTCGGCCAGGCCGGCCACGCGCATGGCCTCGGGGCCCATGCTGGCGCCGCGCGCGCCGGCGCCGATGTCGGTGGGCGCGCCGATGAGGGAGACGTTGCGCAGTTTGGTCATGGCGTCAGGGTGCGTTGATGCTTGAAAGTTCGGGTTCGGCTTCGAGCACGGCCCAGGCTTCCTCGGCCGTCTCGACGTAGTGGAAGAGCTGTTCGTCGCCCGCGTTGATCATGCCGGTCTCGATCAGCAGCTCGATGTTGAGCAGCTTGGTCCAGAACTCGCGGCCGAACAGCAGGATGGGGCGGCGGCGGCTCTTGCGGGTCTGGATCAGCGTCAGCGTCTCGAAGAGTTCGTCCAGCGTGCCGAAGCCGCCGGGGAAGCACACCAGGGCCACGGCGCGCATCAGGAAATGCATCTTGCGCAGGCCGAAGTAGTGGAAGCGAAAGCACAGCTCCGGCGTGATGTAGGGGTTGGGGTACTGCTCGTGCTGCAACACGATGTTCAGGCCGACGCTCTTGCCGCCCGCCTCATAGGCGCCGCGGTTGCCGGCTTCCATGATGCCGGGGCCGCCGCCGGTGGCGATGACGACCGGCCGGCCGCGCTCGGCGCAGGCGGCCGTCGCGATTTGGGCGAAGCGTCGCGCCTCCTCGTAGTAGTGGCTCATGGCCAGCTTGCTGCGCGCGATGCGCAGGGCGGTCTCGTCGCCGCTGGCCTCGGCCGCCGTCATCAGGTCCTGCGCCGCGTCGGCCGACAGGATGCGCGCGCTGCCGAAGATGACGATGGTGGACTTGACGCCTTGCTCGTTGAGCATCAGCTCGGGCTTCATCAGCTCCAGCTGCATGCGCACGGCGCGCATGTCCTGGCGCAGCAGGAAGCTCTCGTCCTTGAAGGCCAGTTCATAGGCGCTGCCCGGGCCGTCGTAGTCGGGATGGGGTTGCAGCGTGCGGACTTCTTCCTTGGCAGTCGGGAAGTTGCGCGTCGGGACTTCTGTGGGCTTCATAGGCGGGGAAATTGTGGGCAGGTCAACGCTGGATTTTGTGGCGCAAAGCGAGGTGGTCGCGGGATTTCATCCACTGCAAACCGAGCATTCGGGGTCGCGCTGCATGGCAATCTCGCTCCACTGCATGCGCCGGCCGTCCAGCATCAGCAGCCGCCCGGCGAGCGACTCGCCGATGCCGGCCAGCAGCTTGAGCGCCTCGGCCGCCTGCATGCTGCCGACGATGCCCACCAGCGGCGCGAACACGCCCATGGTCGAGCAGGCCACGTCCTCGAAGCCGGACTCGGGCGGGAACAGGCAGGCGTAGCAGGGCTGTGTGCGTGACCGACTGTCATAGACGCTGATCTGGCCGTCGAAGGCGATGGCCGCGCCCGAGACCAGCGGCTTGCCGTGTCGTACGCAGGCGGCGTTGACGAGGTGACGGGTGGCGAAGTTGTCGGTGCAGTCGATGACGACGTCGGCCTCGGGCACTTCGAGGTCCAGCAACTCGGCATCGGCCTTCTCGGGCAGGGCGCGCACGGTCACGCCGGGGTTCAGCGCCACCATGCGCTCGGCGGCGGACAAGACCTTGGGCCGGTGCAGGCTGGCCATGTCGTGGGCGATCTGGCGCTGCAGGTTGGTCAGCGACACGGTGTCGTGGTCGACGAGGGTGATGCGGCCAACGCCGGCCGAGGCGAGGTAAAGCGCCACCGGCGAGCCAAGGCCGCCCGCACCGATGACGAGGGCGCTGGCGTTGAGCAGGCGCTGCTGGCCCTCGATGCCGATCTCGTCGAGCATCAGGTGGCGGGCGTAGCGCAGCAGGTCGTCATCGGTCATGGCGTCAGGATACTCAACCTGTCCCCGGCAAGGTCTTGGGCCGCGCCACGACACTGGCGCCGATGAAGTCCATGCCCACCATCACCCCGCTCGGCCCCGCGCTGACGCTGCTGCTTGCCACCGCGACAGGCCTGGCCGTCGCGTCCATTTACTACGTGCAGCCACTGCTGGGCCTGCTGTCCGTGCAGTTCGGCGTCGGCAGCGCGGCAATAGGCCTGCTGCCCACGTTGACGCAACTGGGCTATGCCGCGGCCATCCTGCTGCTGTCGCCGTTGGGCGACCGCTACGACCGCCGCCGCATCATCGTCATCAAGGCCGCGGCGCTGGTGGCGGCGCTGGCCTGTGCGGCCCTGGCGCCGGGGTTTGCGGCGCTTTGCGTGGCCAGCGTCGTCATCGGCCTGATGGCGACGCTGGCCCAGGACATCGTGCCCGCAGTGGCCACGCTGGCGCCCGAGGCCGAGCGCGKCCGGCGCGTGGGCCAGGTCATGACCGGGCTGCTGCTGGGCATCCTGCTGTCGCGCGTGGCGGCCGGCTCGCTGGCGGCGGTGGCGGGCTGGCGGGCCGTCTACGCGGTCGCGGCCGTTGTCGTGGCCTTGCTGGTGCCGCTGCTGTGGCGCAGCCTGCCGCGCTTCGTGCCGGCGACGCAGGCGGGCTATGGCTCGCTGCTCGCGTCGATGGCCGCGCTGTGGATGAAGCATCCGCCGCTGCGGCGCGCGGCGCTGGCGCAGGGGTTGTTGTCGGTCGCGTTCAGCGCGTTCTGGTCGACGTTGGCGCTGGTGCTCGCCGGGCCGGAGTTTGGCCAGGGCAGCGCGGTGGCCGGTGCGTTTGGCCTGGCGGGTGCGGCCGGGGCCTTGATCGCGCCGCTGGCCGGCGGGCTGGCGGACCGGCGCGGGCCGCAGGCGGTCATCCGCGTGGGCGCGCTGCTGGTGTTCGTCGCCTTTGCCGTGCAGGCCGTGGCGCCGGCATCGCTGTGGCTGCTGGTGGGTGTGGCCGTCGTCTTCGACCTGGGCGTGCAGGCGGCGCTGGTGTCGCACCAGAGCGTGGTCTACGGGCTGGATGCGGGCGCGCGCAGCCGCTTGAATGCGGTGCTGGTGAGCGTGATGTTCGTCGGCATGGCGAGCGGTGCGGCGCTGGGGTCGATGTTGCTGGCGAGCTTCGGCTGGCGCGCGGTGCCTATGCTGGGCGCCGTGGCGGCGCTGGGCGCGTTGGCGCTTGCGCGGCGGGGCTAGGGCCTCACGCCGTTGAAGAGCGTCTCGACCAACTGCTCTGCCAGTTGCAGCGACAGCGGCCGGTGGCCCGCCAGCAGACGGAAGAACAGCGGCCCGTAGATCATGTCGAGCGCCACGTCGATGTCGATGTCGGCCCGGATCTCGCCGTCGGCCATGGCCCGCTCGATCAGCTGGCGGCCGGCCTCCCGGCTCTTCAGGATCACCTGATTGCGAAAGGCCTTGGCCAGTTCGCTGTCGGGGTCGGCGGAGGCCATGGTCAACGTGATCTGGCGCCCGCGCGCGGTGGCGAAGGTGCCGATCACATCCCTCAGATGCGCCCGCAGCGCGGCCCGCACGGAGTTCGCCCGCAGGACCGGCTCGTCCGAAGGCGGGTTCGCCATGAACGCTGCCATGGCCAGGTCCTGGGCATTGGTCCAGGTGCGGTAGATCGTCGGCTTGCTGACGCCCGACTCGGCCGCCACCCGCTCTATCGTCAGCCGGCCCAGGCCCTCCTCGATGAGGATGCGGTAAGCGGTCGCCAGCGCCAGGCGGCGCGCTTCCTCGCTGGGCGGGCGGCCGGGGCGGCGCGGGGTGGCTGGATCGGTGGCTTGACTCATTACGTGACGTATCGTAATCTAATTCAGCAGCAACGGAGATTCATCATGCCCGCAGTCGGTCAGTCACCCGCCAGCCTGTCGCCCTACCTCGCGGTACGTGGCGCCCAGGCGGCCATCGATTTCTACGTCCAGGCCTTGGGCGCCACGCTGGACTTCAAGCTGGTCGACCCGTCCGACGGCCGCATCGGCCATGCCGAGCTGCTGTTCGGCGCCACGCGGGTCTTCATCGCCGACGAGTATCCGGATTTCGGCGCCGTCGGGCCTGAGACGCTCGGCGGGTCGCCCGTCAAATTCCATCTTGACGTGGCCGATGCCGACGCCTTCGTCGCCAACGCCGTGCGGCATGGCGCCAGCGTGCTGCGCGCCGTCAAGCTGGAGTTCCACGGCCATCGCAGCGGCCTGATCGCCGACCCGTTCGGCTACAGCTGGTTCGTCGCCAGCAAGGTGGAGGACGTCAGCGCCGAGGAGATGCAGCGGCGCTGGGATGCGATGACCGCCGGGAGCCCATCGTGAGCGACGACGTGCTGAAGGCCTTCCAGGCCATCGAGGACCGCTTCAACGAAGCCATGGTCAGCAACGACGTGCAGCGCATCGCGCAATGCATCTCGGACGACTGGACCCTCGTCACGCCGGAGAAGGGCCCGATCAAGCGTGAAGCCATCCTCCATGCCATCGCCAGCGGCATGCTGGCGCACGACTCGATGACCAAACAGGTGGTGCGCGCCGAGGTCTATGGCGACGTGGCGGTCGTCACCGGGCGGGGCAGCAACACCGGCAGCTTCAGGGGCGCGCCCATCAGCGCCGATGAATGGATCACCGATGTCTATCGCCTGGCCCAGGGCCAGTGGCGCTGTGTGCTGACGCACCTGACGCCCGCCGGCTGAGTGGCCGGGGCAATGAAAACGGGCCCCGAAGGGCCCGTTGGCTGGGAGCCGGCGGCTACCGTTACTCGGTCTTGGCTTCCGCCTTGCGCTCCAGCGGCGCCTTGGAGGCAATCACCGGCTGACCCTTGAGCTTGTTGAGCGCCTGGACCAGCGGGAAGTCTTCGGCCGAACCGAACTCGGGCAGCGGCTTGGGCGGCTCGGCGCGCTTGGCGTACTCGGCTTCCAGCTTGGCGCGCGCTTCTTCGCGGGCCTTCTGGCGGGCTTCGTTGTCTTCCTCGGGGCCGTTGTTCAGGTGCTTCTCGAGGTCGGCCTCGCGGGTGCGCAGCGCGGCGAAGACGTTGCCTTCGGCGGTTTCGTCCAGCGCAACGTCGGGGACGATGCCCTTGGCCTGGATGGAGCGGCCGCTCGGCGTGTAGTAGCGCGCCGTGGTGATCTTGATCGCCGTTTCCGGACCGAGCTGACGCACGGTCTGCACCGAGCCCTTGCCGAAAGTCTGCGCGCCCATGACGACGGCGCGGTGGTGGTCCTGCAAGGCGCCGGCGACGATCTCGCTGGCACTGGCCGAGCCTTCGTTCACCAGCACCACCAGCGGCACGTTCTTCAACGCGGCGGGCAGGCGCTTGAGCGGGTCGTCACCGCCGCGGCGGCGGTAGTCTTCGGGGCTGGCCTTGTAGCTGGCCTTGGACTCGGCAATCTGGCCGTTGGTCGACACGACCTCGACGTCCTTGGGCAGGAAGGCGGCGGAGACGGCCACGGCGCCGTCGAGCAGGCCGCCCGGGTCGTTGCGCAGGTCCAGCACCAGGCCCTTCAGGTGGGGCTCCTGCTTGTAGATCTCTTCGAGCTTCTTGGCGAAGTCGTCGACCGTGCGGTCCTGGAACTGGCTGACGCGCAGCCAGGCATAGCCGGGCTCGATGACCTTGGCGCGCACGCTCTGGACCTTGATCTCCTCGCGAGTGATCGTCACGGGGAAGCTGCGGTTCTCGAGCTTGCGGTAGATGGTGAGACTGACCTTGGTGGACGGTTCGCCGCGCATCTTCTTGACGGCCTGGTCGATGGACAGGCCGCGCACAGCGGTGTCGTCGATGCGGCTGATCAGGTCGCCGCTCTTCAGGCCGGCGCGGAAGGCGGGCGAGCCTTCGATGGGGGAGACGATCTTGACCAGGCCGTCTTCCATGCCGATCTCGATGCCGACACCGATGAACTTGCCGGACGTGCCTTCACGGAATTCCTTGAAGGTCTTCTTGTCGAAGAACTGGGAGTGGGGGTCAAGTCCGGCCACCATGCCGCCGATGGCGTCGTTGATGAGTTTCTTCTCGTCGACCTGCTCGACGTACTCCGCCTTGACCAGGCCGAAGACGGCAGCGAGCTGCTGCATCTCGTCCAGCGGCAGCGGGGAGAGGCTGCTGCGCGCATTGGCTTGCAGCTGCATCGTGGTCAATGCACCTGCGACGGCACCGAGGGCAACCCAACCGGCGACTTTCAACTTGGAGCTCATCAGGCAGAGTCCTCTATCAACGTAGTCCTGCAAAAACAGCTTGACAGGTGCGGCCAGTGTAGCGGCGGGGTGTGTAGGCGAAGGTCGATTTACCCGCCAGAAACCCTTCAAATCGAGGGCCGGAGTGATGAATTACGCGGGCGTTACGTCTCGTGCCTGATCTCGTGACCGAGGCGGAAAACGCCGCCGAAAGTCATGGTGGGCGCCCTGCATATCAATCGCTCATTGCGCATTCGCGGCGCCGCAGCGCGTGCAACTTGCGGGCCGAGCACCGGGCCCGCCCCCAAGCCGGCCCGTTGGGCGATGTGCCTGCCGGTCGAGCCGGTGGGCATCGCCGTCCCCGCGGGGGACCGACAGGGCTGGCCCGCGTCCAGCGGCGCCAGGCCGGGCGAGGGGCTCACTTTCACCTCAGCAGCGCAGCTTCTGGCCGGCGAGCGAGCAGGTGGCCAGCGGCTGGCCCAGCGTGTTGAACGCCTGCAGCAGCCAGCCTTGCGGCGTGGCAGTCAGCAGCGTGAGGCCGAAGTCGGTGTGGCTCTGGAAGGTTTCGAGCCGGGCGCCGGGCAAAGGCTCGGCCGCCAGCGCGGCGGCAGAGGCGATGCGACCGGACGCCGCCGAGCCGCCGTTGCCGATGACGAGGCTGGCCGGCTGGTTGGTCGAGAAGCCCAGCACCTGGTGGATGTGCAGGTGGCCGTGGATCGAAGCCTGCACGCCGGGCGGCAACAGGCGAGCGCCGAACGAGTCCTGCAGCAGCGCCGTCAGGCCGGAGCGGGCCTGGCCCGGCTGGCCGCTGGCGCTGGGGCTGAAGGCCAGGCTGGGGTGGTGGCTCAGGAACAGGCTCTGGGCGCGGTTGCCGGCCAGCTCGGCGACGCGGTCCAGCTGTTCGCGCCAGCGCGCCCAGGCGGGTGAGCCCACGGGTGGCGTCCGGCTGCCGACCTCGGCGGAGTCGAAGACGATGAGCTGGCTGCGCGACGACAGCGGCACGGCGAAGGGCGCCGTGAAGTCGCCGTCGTTCACGCCCGGCCCGGCCGGCGCACAGGCACGCGCCATGCCGGTCTCAGCGTCCAGGTAGCGCAGCCAACCCTGGCCGGCGCGCGAGCAGGCCTCGTGGTTGCCGCGCACGAACACCCAGGGCGCCGCTGCCAGCAGCGCTTGGGCCGGCTGGAAGAAATCAGCCTGCCAGGTGTCGTCGCCATAGCCCCAGGGGCTGTCGGCGCAGGCGGCCATGCCCGCGGGGCAGGGGCTTTCGCGGTAGTGGTAGTCGCCGACGTGGATGACCAGATCGGGCTTGAGCGCCAGCGCGCGGGCCAGCACGCTCGGGAAGGGCCAACCGGCCGGGTCGTTGCAGGGCTGGAAGTCGCGGTCCGAGGCCTTCAGGCGGCAGCCGGTGTCGCCGATGACGACGATGCGGTGCAACTCGGCGGCGGGCGCGCGCAGTGTGATGGCGCCCACCTGCACGCTGGCGGCACCCGCCGGCCAGGGTGCCTCACAGGCGCGCAGCGTGAAGCTCGTCGGCTTGTTCTCGGGCTGGCTGTTGCCGGGCGGTGGGGGCTCGTCGCCCGGGGTGCTGCGCTCCTGCATGGCGCCGCCGCCGCCGGCCCAGCGCAGCGTCGGGCAGGCCTGGTCGGTCAGTGCGCGCACCGCCCAACCGGGGCCGGCGACGGCTTGCACCCAGGCCTGCTGCAGGCCGACCGGCGTGGCTGCGGGTGCGGGCGGCAGTGGCGGGGTGGCACAGCCGGCCAGCGTCAGCAGGGCGGCCAGCGTGATCAGCCGGGTGAAACGCGCGCAATGAATCATGTGTCGATCAACTGTGTGAGCGGCGGGAGATTAGCGCCGCGGCGGCGGCCTCAAGCCTGTAGATTGCCGCCACCCCCAACTTCGCTGCCCGTCATGCCCGTTGTCCACCGTGTTGCCGCGCTTGCCCTCGCCCTCTCGTCGTCGCTGTTTGTGCCGACCCTCCATGCGGCGCAGATCGGCACCATCCCGCCCGCCCAGCCGCTGACGGCCGAGCGCGTCGCGGCCCTGCCGGCGGCCGAGCGCGCGGCCTGGGTCGACTACCTGGCCCGTTCCGACGCCCGGCGCGCCGCCGACCGCGCCGCGCTGGCCGCCGAGCGCAAGGCACTGACGGCCTGGCCTGCAGCGCCTGCCACCGGCAACGGTGCGGCCACCATGCCGCTGGACAAGCCGGCCGACTGGTACGCCGGCGACGCGGCCCTGCTCGTGGCCCGCAACATCCTGAGCTACCAGACGCCAGCCGGCGGCTGGGGCAAGAACCAGCCGCGCAACGTGGCACCGCGCCAGCCCGGCCAGTCCTTCGTGGCCGACAACAGCCCGGCCAGGCCGGCGGTGGCCGGCGACTTCGACAAGGCCGAGGACGCGCAGTGGAGCTATGTCGGCACCATCGACAACGATGCGACGGTGACGGAGATCCGTTTCCTGGCGCTGGCGGCGGCGGCGCGGCCCGGTGAAGCCGGCGAGGCCTTCCGCCAGGGCGCCCAGCGTGGCGTGAGCTATCTGCTGGCCGCCCAGTTCCCCAACGGCGGCTGGCCGCAGGTGTGGCCGCTGCAGGGCGGCTATCACGACGGCATCACGCTCAACGACAACTCGCTCATTGACGTGGCCGAGCTGATGGGTGCCGTCGCGCGCGGCGAGGCCGGCCTGGGTGCGCTGCCGGCCTCGCTGCGCACGGCGGCCGCTGCGGCCGAGGCGCGGGCCGTGCAGTTGCTGCTGAGGATGCAGATCCGCATCGCCGGCAAGCCCACGCTGTGGGCCCAGCAGCATGACGCGCTGACGCTGGCGCCGGCCTCGGCGCGCAACTACGAGCCGCCCGCGCTGAGCAGCGGCGAGAGCGCCCGCGCGCTGGCCTACCTGATGAGCCTGCCGAATCCGTCCCCGGCCGTCGTCGAGGCCGTGAAGGGGGGCGTGGCGATGCTGAAGCAACTGGCCGTGCAAGACCGCGCCTGGGTGATGGTGGACGCGGTGCAGGGCAAGCGGCTGATCACGCAGCCCGGTGCCGGGCCGCTGTGGTCACGCTATTACGACGCGACCTCGCTCAAGCCCGTGTTCGGCGACCGTGACAAGACCCTGCACGACGACGTGCACGACATCAGCGCCGAGCGCCGCCGCGGCTATGCCTGGTGGGGCAACTGGCCGGTGAAGACGCTCGCCGCCTACGACGCCTGGGCGGCGGGCCGTTGATCAAGCCTGGGTGTAGGCAGTCTTGACCGTCGTATAGAACTCGGCCGCGTGGCGGCCTTGTTCGCGCGGGCCGTAGCTTGACCCCTTGCGGCCGCCGAAAGGCACGTGATAGTCCACGCCCGCCGTCGGCAGGTTGACCATGACCATGCCGGCCTGCGAGTGGCGCTTGAAGTGCGTGGCGTACTTCAGCGACGTCGTCGCGATGCCGGCGGCCAGGCCGAAGGGCGTGTCGTTGCTCAGCGCCAGCGCATGCTCGTAGTCGCGGGCGCGCAGCACGCTCACCACCGGGCCGAAGACCTCTTCGCGGTTGATGCGCATGTCGGGCGTCGTGTCGGTGATCAGCGCCGGCGTCAGGTAGAAGCCCGGCGCGCCGTCGGCGTTGCGCTCGACGCGGTCGCCACCTTGCGCCAGCTTGCCGCCCTCGCTCTTGGCGATGCCGATGTAGTCGGTGTCCTGGCCGAGCTGGCCGGCGTCCACCACCGGGCCGATGTCGGTGCCGGCCTTGCGGGCGTCGTCCACCTTCAGCGCCTTCATCTTCTCGACCATCGCAGCGATGAAGCGGTCATGGATGCCCTCGGTGACGATCAGCCGCGACGAGGCCGTGCAGCGCTGGCCGGTCGAGAAGAAGCCGCTGTTGACGGCCGCGTTCACGGCCACGCCAAGGTCGGCGTCGTCCAGCACGATCATCGGGTTCTTGCCGCCCATCTCCAACTGGAACTTGGCCAGGCGCGCCACGGCGGCGGCCGCGACCTTCTGGCCGGTGCCGACCGAGCCGGTGAAGCTGATGGCCGCCACGCGCGGGTCGTTCAGCAGCTTCTCGCCGACCACCGAGCCGCGGCCCATGACGAGGTTGAACACGCCGGCCGGCAGGCCCGAGCGCGACAGGATCTCGGCCAGCGCCCAGGCCGAGCCGGGCACCAGGTCGGCCGGCTTGAAGACGACGCAGTTGCCCCAGGCCAGKGCCGGCGCGATCTTCCACGCCGGGATGGCGATGGGGAAGTTCCACGGCGTGATGAGGCCGACGACGCCGATGGCTTCGCGCGTCACTTCCACGCCGACGCCGGGGCGCACGGAGGGCAGGCTTTCGCCACCGGGACGCAGCGCCTCGCCGGCAAAGAACTTGAAGATGTTGCCGGCGCGGGCGACTTCGCCAATCGCCTCGGGCAGCGTCTTGCCTTCCTCGCGGGCCAGCAGGTCGCCCAGCTCGGCGCGGCGGGCCAGGATCTCGGTGCCGACGGCGTCGAGGATGTCGAAGCGCTGCTGCGGGGTGGACAAGCTCCACGACGGGAAGGCGGCCGTGGCGGCGGCGATGGCCAGGTCGGCCTGTGCGGCATCGGCCTGCGCGTATTCGCCGATCAGGTCGCGCGTATCGGAAGGGTTGATGTTGCGCGAGACGGCGGCGCCGTCCAGCCATTCACCGCCAATGAGGTTCTTGAACATCGGTACTGCTTTCAGTTCAACGGTCCAGTGCGGGCCGCTTGGGGTTGAAGGTCCAGTTCGGGATCAGGTATTGCATCGCGATCGCATCGTCGCGGGCGCCAAGACCATGTTGCTTGTAGAGCGCATTCGCCTTCTCGACCTCGACCATGTCGAGCTCGACGCCCAGGCCCGGCTTGGCCGGCACCTTGACGTGGCCGCCGACGATCTGCAGCGGCTCCTTGGTCAGGCGCTGGCCGTCCTGCCAGATCCAGTGAGTGTCTATGGCCGTGACCTTGCCGGGCGCGGCGGCGCCGACGTGGGTGAACATGGCCAGCGAGATGTCGAAATGGTTGTTGGAGTGCGAGCCCCAGGTCAGGCCCCAGTCGCGGCAGGTCTGGGCCACGCGAACGGAGCCGGCCATGGTCCAGAAGTGCGGGTCGGCCAGCGGGATGTCCACGCTCTGCAGTGACAGCGCGTGGCTCAACTGGCGCCAGTCGGTGGCGACCATATTGGTGGCCGTGAGCAGGCCGGTGGCGCGGCGGAACTCGGCCATGACCTCGCGGCCCGAGAAACCGTCCTCGGCACCGCAGGGGTCCTCGGCGTAGGCGAGCACGTCCTTCATGTCGCGCATCAGGCGGATCGCGTCCTTCAGCAGCCAGCCACCGTTGGGGTCCAGCGTCACACGCGCGTCGGGGAAGCGCTCGTGCAGCGCGCGGATGGCCTCGACCTCCTCGTCGCCGCGCAGCACGCCGCCCTTGAGCTTGAAGTCGTTGAAGCCGTAGCGCTCGCGCGCCGCTTCGGCGAGCTTGACGACGGCCTCGGGCGTCAGCGCCGTCTCGTGGCGCAGGCGGCTCCAGGCGTTGTCGGCGTCGGGCTCCGAGTGGTAGGGCAGGTCGGTTTTCTTGCGGTCGCCGACATAGAACAGGTAGCCCAGCATCTCGACCGCGTCGCGCTGCTGGCCTTCGCCGAGCAGCGCCGCGACCGGCACGCCGAGGTGCTGGCCCAGCAGGTCCAGGAAGGCCGATTCGATGGCCGTGGCGGCGTGGATGGTGGTGCGCAGGTCGAAGGTCTGCAGACCGCGGCCACCGGCGTCGCGGTCGGCGAAGCTTTGGCTGACCTGTTGCAGCACCTTCTGGTGGCCACCGATGGGCTGGCCGACGACCAGCTGGCGCGCGTCTTCCAGCGTCTGGCGGATCTTCTCGCCACCGGGCACTTCGCCCACTCCGGTGTGGCCGGCGCTGTCGGTCAGGATCAGGATGTTGCGGGTGAAGAAGGGCGCATGTGCGCCGCTGAGGTTGAGCAGCATGCTGTCGCGCCCGGCGACGGGGATGACACGCAGCTCTGTGATGACGGGGGTCGAGGTCATGTCAGTACTTCAAAGATGTAGTGCCCCACCAAGTGGCACCCATGGAACTGGCTTTGGCTCCGGCATCACATCGCTGCGCGATATGAGCCTTCACCGAAGCGCGAGCGCTTTGCCAGGCCATCGGGTGCGCCCCCTTGAGGGGGAGGCGCGTGAGCGCCTCGGGGGTGGGCTCAATCAATCTGCGGTGATCTTGCGGTCCGTAATCACCTTCTTCCAGCGCTCGAACTCGGCGGCCTGGAAGGCGGTGAACTGCTCGGGCGTGTTGGCGACGATTTCGAAGCCCTGCTCCAGCAGCTTCGGCTTCACGTCCGGCGCATTCAGCGCGGCGACGATGGCGCCTTGCAGCTTGGCCTTGATGTCCGCCGGCACGCCCTTGGGGGCCGCCACGGCCTGCCACGAATAGACCTGCACGCCCTTGATGCCCAGTTCGTCCAGCGTCGGCACATCGGGCTGCACCGGCGAGCGCTTGGCGCTCGTGATGCCTAAAGCGCGCAGCTTGCCAGCCTTGATCTGCGGCAGCGCGGTGTTGATGTTCATGAAGCTGGAGTCCACCTGGTTGCCCAGCAGGTCGGTCATGACCGGGCCACCGCCCTTGTAGGGAATGTGCAGGCCGCTCGTGCCCGTCTGCTGCCAGAACAGCTCGGCCGTGATGTGGTCGCTGCTGCCGTTGCCCGAGGTGCCGAAGCTCATCTTGTCGGGGTTGGCCTTCATGAAGGCCAGCACGTCGGCCATGGTCTTGTGCGGCGACGCAGCCGGCACGACCAGCACGTTGGGCGCCTGCACGGCGACGCTGATGAAGTCCAGGTCCTTGGTCGGGTCGTAGCCGATGTTCTTCATCAGGTGCGGGCCGATGACCAGCGGGCCCAGGGACGTGACGAGGACGGTGTAGCCATCCGGCGCCGCGCGCTTGACAGCCACGGTGCCGATGGTGCCGCCCGCACCACCGCGGTTGTCGACGACGAAGCTGCCGCCCAGGCTCTGCTGCAGCTTGACGCTCAGCATGCGCGCGATGGCGTCGGTGGAGCCGCCCGGCGGGAAGGGCACGAGCAGCGTGACGGGCTTGGCGGGCCAGGCCTGGGCCAGCGCGGAGCCGGCCAGGGTGAGGGCGCCGAGGCTCAGCAGCACGGAGTTCAGCAGTCGCTTCATGTCTTTTCTCCTGGAGATGTTCTGGGGGCGGTTTATTGCGGGCCGAGCTTGGAGATCAGCGCGCTGAGCTGGTCGACCTCTGCCGGCAGCATGTCCGACAGCGGCGGGCGCACCGGGCCGGCCGTGTGGCCGATGAGCGTGGCGCCGGCCTTCACGATGGACACGGCATAGCCCTCGCCCTTGTTGCGCAGGGCCACGTAGGGGATGAAGAAGTCGCGGATCAGGCGGTCGCAGGTGGCGGTGTCATTGGCCGCGTGGGCGTTGTAGAACTCCATCGCCGTCTTGGGGATGAAGTTGAAGACGGCCGACGAGTAGACCGGGCAGCCCATGGCCTTGTAGGCACCGGCGAACAGCTCGGCCGTGGGCAGGCCGCCCAGGTAGGCGAAGCGGTCGCCCAGGGTCTGGCGGATGGAGACGAACTTCTCGATGTCGCCCAGGCCGTCCTTGAAGCCGATCAGGTTGGGGCAGCGGTCGGCCAGCACCAGCAGCGAGGCGGGCGTCAGCTTGCAGGCGCCGCGGTTGTAGACGACGACGCCGAACTTGACGCTCTTGCAGACGGCCTCGACGTGGGCGATCAGGCCTTCCTGGCTGGCTTCGGTCAGGTAGTGCGGCAGCAGCAGCACGCCCTGTGCGCCCAGGCGCTCGGCCTCCTGCGCGTACTGGATGGCGACGCGGGTGCCACCACCGGCGCCGGCCAGGATGGGCGTGCGGCCGCGGCAGGTGTCGAGAGCCACCTTGATGATGTCGCTGTACTCGCCCGGCTCCAGCGAGAAGAACTCACCCGTGCCGCCCGCCGCGAACAGCGCCGAGGCGCCGTAGGGTTGCAGCCACTCCAGCCGGTCGGCATAGGGCTTGGGCGCGAAATTGAGCTGCGCGTCGAAGTCGGTCAGCGGGAAGGACAGCAGGCCGGCTTCGAGGACGGCTTTGAGTTCTTGGGGCGACATGGGCGGGTCTCCGTCGGTGTGGGAATGAACAAGTTGTAGGTCATCGTACAACTACATTCAAATCCATAAATCCTAGGGATAACCCGCAATCGGCCTGCTTTGCCGATCTCAGGTGGATTCGGCCTGGGCTCTGCGGCGGCGTTCGCGGCTGTTCGACAGATGGGTGCGCATCGCCGCGCGGGCCGATTCTGCGTCCTGGCTGGAGATCGCGTCCAGGATGCTCTCGTGCTCGGCGTTCACGCGGCGCATATAGGCCTGGCGCTCGGCGCTCATGTCCACCGCCGGCTCCAGCCGGGCGCGCGGGATGATCTGGCTGCCCAGTGTGGCCATCAGCTCGGCGAAGTGGCCGTTCTGCGTCGCGCGGGCAATCTCGAGGTGGAACTGGAAGTCGGCGGCGACCGAATCCTGGCCTGACTCGACGGCGGCGATGACGGCGTCCAGCGCCTTGCGCAACGCAACGAGGTTGTCCGGCGTGCGCCGCTGGGCGGCCAGGCCGGCGGCCTCGGTCTCCAGGCCGATGCGCAACTCCAGCACGGCGATGACGTCCTGCAGCGTGCTGAACTGCTCCGGCGTGATCTTGAAGGAGGGCGCGTCGCCGGCACCCAGCACGAAGGTGCCGATGCCGTGCCGCGTCTCGACCAGGCCGGCCGCCTGCAGCTTGGAGATGGCCTCGCGAACGACGGTGCGGCTGACCTCGAACTCACCCATGATGGCCGCCTCGGTCGGCAGCTTGTCGCCCGTCTGCAACTGGCCGGCGCGGATGCGGTCGCCTAGCGAATCGACCAGTTCAAGGGCCAGCGTGCGCGGCCGGCGGCGGGTGATGGGGGCGTGCATTCGCGGGTTTTCCCGGAGTTTTGAAACGGTCGCGGCGTCTAAAGTGACGTAAGTTGTACGACAACTAGACGACGTACGACATCAACTGTAGCTCCGCCTCAGCCCGCCATGACTGCTGTTTCCCCCCGTCCGCCGCTGACCCTCCGCATGAGCGAGGCCGACAACGTCGCCATCGTCGCCAACGACGGCGGCCTGGCCGAAGGCACCGTGCTGCCGGACGGCATCCCCGGCGCGGGCCTGGCGTTGCGGGACAAGGTGCCGCAAGGCCATAAGGTTGCTCTGCGCGACATCGCCCAGGGCGAGGTGGTGCTGCGCTACGCGGTGCCCATCGGCTACGCGCTCAAGCCCATCCCGGCCGGCAGTTGGGTGCATGAGCGCCTGTTGCAGATGCCTGCCGCCCGTGCGCTGGAGGGCCTGCCCATCGCCACCGTCAAGCCGCCGGTGGCCGAGCCGCTGGCGGGCTACACCTTCGAGGGTTACCGCAACAAGGACGGCTCGGTCGGCACGCGCAACATCCTCGCCATCACGACCACCGTGCAGTGCGTGGCCGGCGTCGTCGCCCAAGCCGTGGCGCGCATCAAGGCCGAGCTGCTGCCGCGCTACCCCAACGTCGACGACGTCATCGGCCTGGAGCACAGCTATGGCTGTGGCGTGGCCATCGACGCGCCGGACGCCATCATTCCCATCCGCACGCTGAAGAACATCTCGCTGAACCCCAACTTCGGCGGCGAGGTGATGGTGGTGAGCCTGGGCTGCGAGAAGCTGCAGCCGGCGCGCCTGCTGCCGCCAGGTTCGTTCCCCATCACCGATGAACGCGACCCGGCCAGCGGCCCCGAGACCATCTGCCTGCAGGACGACGCGCACGTGGGCTTCATGTCCATGCTGGACGACATCCTCAACAGCGCCAGGCCGCACCTCGAGCGCCTGAACGCCCGCAAGCGCGAGACCGTGCCGGCCAGTGAGCTGGTCGTCGGCGTGCAGTGCGGCGGCAGCGACGCCTTCTCCGGCGTAACGGCCAACCCGGCCGTGGGCTACTGCGCCGACCTGCTGGTGCGCGCCGGCGCCACCATCATGTTCAGCGAGAACACCGAGGTGCGGGACGCCGTCGAGCAGCTCACCAGCCGCGCGGCCACGCCCGAGGTCGCCGACGCCATCATTCGCGAACTCGGCTGGTACGACCGCTACCTGGACCGTGGCCGCGTCGACCGCTCGGCCAACACCACGCCCGGCAACAAGGCCGGTGGCCTGAGCAACATCGCCGAAAAGGCCATGGGCTCCATCATCAAGAGCGGCAGCTCGGCCATCTCGCATGTGCTGTCGCCGGGCGAGAAGCTGCGGCAAGACCAGCGCGGCCTCGTCTACGCCGCCACGCCGGCCAGCGACTTCATCTGCGGCACGCTGCAGCTGGCCGCCGGCATGAACCTGCACATCTTCACCACCGGCCGCGGCACCCCCTACGGCCTGGCCGAATGCCCGGTCGTCAAGGTCGCCACGCGCACGGACCTGGCCCGCCGCTGGCACGACCTGATGGACATCAACGCCGGCCGCATCGCCGACGGCGAGGCGACGATTGAAGAGACCGGCTGGGAGATGTTCCGCCTGCTGCTCGACGTCGCCAGCGGACGGAAGAAGACCTGGGCCGAGCATTGGAAGCTGCATAACAGCCTGGTGCTGTTCAATCCGGCGCCGGTGACTTGACGCGTTGGCTGCTGGCGACGGCGCTTGGACGCCGCGCCGGACCGCCCCGAGCAAGCTCGCTCCTGCTCGGTGAGGCAGGCCGCAAGCCGAAGGGTGCAACGGTGAGCGCGGCCTACGCCTACCCGTGCCGATGACCAGGCGAGCGCTATGGCCCCTGACCAGCTCGGGTGACTATCTAGGTTCACTCGGCGGCCGCTTGGGCCGGTTGCCCCCTGCCAGGCTGGAAAGTCAGAAAAGGGACGAGAACCTGTTCTGAGAAGGCTTGGATGTCTGCAGCCTGGGACTCGCAGGCCAGTTCGACGATGCGTCTGTCTGATTGAATCGCATAGCGCCGATATTTGCTGTAGAGGGCTTTGTGACGCCCCTCCTGCGGAAGGTTTGCTTCAACGTTCGGCGGCAGCCTCTGCGTGAATGTGGGTTGGTTGTATGCGGCCTCAAAGGCACGCTCAAGCGACGACACCGGCATGCAATGGGTGTCGGGCTCGTTGGCGTGACCGGTTCCGGCCTGATCTCCGTCCAAGATTGCAATGACAGCGTCCGCCGGCCCGAGAAAACCTTGCGCTCGGTTGCGCCGCAGGAGGCTAATGACTTGGCCAGCTCMACCCACTTCGATGATGAGATGTCGATAGAAGGCATGCGTGCAGTGCGTTTCGATAAAGTGCTCGACGACTTGCTTGGCAGCATCGTCCTCAACCAGGATGTAGCGGTCATATCCTTGGAAGCCGAACATGACGCTCTTGACGAACGAGAACGACCGTTCTTCTAGCAGTGACCGATCACCGATGGGTTCCAGATATCGCAGCTCACCGGCCCGCAGGGTTTGCATCAGTGCGAGCGAGTGGCTGGTGAACACCACGTTGACCGAGAACCTAGTGCACAGCGTGCGCAGTTCCTGAACTAGGCGAGCCTGCGCCGCCGCGTCCAACGATATGTCGATCTCGTCGATGAAGATGAGCTTGGTGCCGGACTGCAGGCGCCGGTACAGGTTCACGAGGAAGAACTCGCCCGAGCTGAAGTAGTCCTCGCGAACATATCGGCCAGCATCAGTGCGATAGAAGCTGCAGACGCCCCGGGAGAAGCTCACCTCTCGCAAGTCTTCGAAACGCGAGTGACTGTAGATTCGCGTGAGGAAATCGATCAGATCCTGTGGTCGGCTCTCCTGTTCGAGGGTGATCTTGGTACGGATGTCACCATCCGCCTCGGCGAGCGTACGGAAGTAGCTGAATCGCTGCCCATGGGGAATCGGCAGCTCGACGGAGATCAACTGCCGCAGCGACTCCGGCACAGGCTGCCGCGTGCTCAACGTGCCTACGGCCGGGTCGAACGTGAATGCGAAAGAGCTGTTGCCGATGGTGTAGTGGACGACGCTGTTGTCGCGCAGTGCACCTTCGGACGTCGTCCGACTGAATGTGTCAGCCAAGGCGAAGTTCATGATGGCCTTCGCCAGCGTCGTTTTGCCGGCGCCGTTCCGTCCGACGATGCACAGTGGCGCATTGCGGGCGAGGTCCACGCTGAATGTCAACGCGTGGATCGGCCGGACATTCTCGAGCTGGACCTGGAACAACATGAGTGCTTAACCGAAGGACCTGTGCAAGAACAGGTCGACCACGGCAGTGCCGTACTTGCGACGTAGCTTGTCCAGATAAGCCTTATCCACCGTGTTGACGTAATTCAACATGCCCGCGAGCCGAGCCTCGGCCTTGGCCGGGCCGATCTCCTGGCGCACGTTGAACTCCTGTCTGTCCTTCAGATAGAGGTGCAGCATGGTCTCGATCTCATGCCTGACCGTTGCGTCTACGGAAATGACACCGTTGGGCAGCAGCACCATGCCGAGCAGCTTGATCTTGTTGCCCACCTGCAGGTACTTCGACTTGCCGGGGTGCAAGCGCAACGTCGCGCCGAACATCTCGTCAAGCAACTGCTGCAATGCCAACTCGCCGGACTCCACGGTCGCGCGCTCGCCTGCCGACAGCACGATGTCATCGGCATAGCGCGTGTAGGTGATGCCGAGTTGCTGACAGCGTGCCTGGAAGTCGACGTCGAACGGGTACAGCGCTGCGTTGCTGATACCTGGCGAGGTCGAGAAGCCCATGGGCAACGCGCCGTCGACGCATAGCAGGTCGAGCACATGCTCCAGATAGTCAGCCAAGTCGGAGATTGGGATCTCCGTCATCGCGTTGATGATGGTCCGGCGGACGAGGTCACGCGTGAGGCTGGAGAAGAACGCCTTAATGTCGGTGACGAAGAAATGGCGGCCTTGCGCATGCTGAGCCACCGCATCGCGCGCGCTGACGCCCTTTCGGTACGAGAACACCGCTTGGTGGACCGGAAGAAAGTCCACCAAGAACAGCCTCAGAAAGCGGTGGTAGTGACGCAGACGCTGGCTCGCGCTCACAAGTTCACGCTGCCTGTCGCCCTGCTGTATGTGCGAGCGGGTTACGTCGCTCGGAGTTACGGGTTGAAGAAAGTCCGCAAAGTCACGCTTGCCATGAAACGTGGCATCGAACAGCGTCCTCAAAGGCTTCTGCGCAATAGGCATGTCGGGGGGATCGATTGGACGTCATCTAGCTTTGCGCTAGAGTAGGCTCCATGCTGACTGACTAGGAGTATCTCCGGTCGCTATAGGTCAGCCTCTAGGCCGTCTGATCTACTTGTGTGACGCATCCGCTGATGGGTTTCCGCAGCGGATGCTCACACAAGACGTAGAGATGCTGGCATGGCGCTTAAGGTTCTTGCTGATCAGGCTTCTAGCCGACCGTAGCAGGTTCTCAATGGCCAGTTGTACCTTGATCGCTGCGTAGCAGTTCAGGGTGGCGATATGGGCTTCGTCTTTCGGGATGTCGAGCCCTACCGCCCCTGGCTCTATGCTCGGGCGCCATGGACACCCAGCAGCCGCCGACAGTAGACCCAACCCAACCCGGAACAGCGCTCGACGGCGTCACGCAAGTCGTCGCCGAACCCCTGCGCTTCAAGGCCAGGCTGGCCATCGGCGAGAACGCCTATGCCTCCCTGCGCATGATCAACCGCACGCGCGAGGTCTGGGACGTGCTGGGCTCCGCAGGCGCGGGCGCAGCCCTCGTGAAGTCGGGTGTGCTGGGCATCGGGGCCGCCACCACGCCCATTGGCTGGGTGGCGCTGGCCGCAGTCGCTTCGGGCGGCGCCTGCTATGGCCTGTACCGGTGGCTGGGCGACACCAAGGGCTCGCGCATCATCGAGATCCCCAGGTTCCTGAACACGCCGCTGGACACGCTGGGCCTGGCACTCTTCGACCTCATCGCGCCGCTGGCGCTGCGGCTGGCCGCCGTGGACGGCGCCATCGAGCCTGCCGAGCGGCAGGCGCTGGTGCAGCATCTGGTGGATGACTGGGGCCTGGACGCCGCCTTCGTCACGCAGGCCATCGTGCAGATCGAGCCGGGCGTCATGCAGGGCTCGGTCGAGGAGATGGCGGCCGAGCTGTCGGCCTTCCTGCATGCCAACCCCGACTGCAATCACAAGGCCATCGCCACGGATCTTGGCGAGTTCCTGCGCCGGCTGCTGGAGGCCGGCGGGCCGCTGTCCGAGGCCGAGGAGGCCGCGCTGGCGGCCAGCCTGACGCTGCTGATGCAAGAGCCGGACGGCCCGCTCGCCAAGGCGTGGGTCACTGCCCGGTCGGGGGCGGGCAAGGCGGCCGAGCAGGTGGGCGCCACGGCCAAGGAGGCGGCCGATTGGACGCGCGAGCGCCTGCCCTCGCCGGAGGAACTGCAGGCCGCAGCCGGCAGCGTGGCGAGCAAGGCATGGCAGGGCGCCAGGTCGGGCGCCGAGCAACTGGGCACGTCGGCCAAGGAGGCCGCCGACTGGACGCGCGAGCGCCTGCCGTCGCCCGAACAGCTGCAGGCGGCGACGAGCACGGCCGCGACCCAGGTTCAGCAGTCCGTGCAGAAGGCGGCCTCATGGGCTCAGGACAAGCTCCCCGCCGCCGAGCAGGTCGAGGACGCCGCGAAGCGCACGCTGGGCCTGGCCAAGGCCGGCATCGAGCGCATCAGGAAGCGGTCGGGCCGCTGACAGGAGCGCGTGGCCGCCGTTGGTGGCGACGCTGGCTGATCCTCTGCCGGTAGGACGTGCCAGGTCTCGCTCCCTAGACCGCAGGCTGACCGAGGGGCGGCACCCGGGGATAAGGTCGCTGCCTTCAACCACTGCAGGAGGCGCCATGCCTGCCTCGCGAATCGCATCCTTGTGCTTCGGCACGCTGCTGCTGGCGGGCCTGTCCACCGCCCAGGCGGCGCTGGCGCCGACCGCCGTGACGGGCCAGGTGTCCTTCAACCACATCCCGCCGACGCCGGTGCCCGTGACCGGTTTCGGCCAGTTCGGGCTCGTCGTTTCACCGTTGGGGTCCGTGCAGTTCACCGTGGCCGGCACGCCGCGCCCATCGCTGCTGGGCGAGGTCTTCGTCTTCAGCGGCGTCACTGGGCGGTCGGTCGGCCAGCTGGCCTACCAGGTCCAGATCGTCGGCCCCGACGGCCTCGTGCCGGTGTTCGTCGACGTGGCCGGGCATGTCGGCGGCTCCTCGACCTTGGGCGACCCCTTCGCCGGCTTTGCGATGAAGGCGCGGTGGGACCTGGAGGACCAGACTCTGGGCCTGCAACCCGTCTTCGGCGAAGGCATAGAAACGGGCACGCTGGCGGGCAGCTTCAGCGACGGCTTCAACCACCGCGTGCCGCTGACCTTGACGGCCAACCACATCTACCGCGTCACGCTGACGGCCGATGCCTTCGCCGCCGCAAGCTCCGGCCACGATGCCGGCGCCAGCGCCTTCATCGACCCGGTGTTCTCTTTCGCGGCCGGCGCGGGGACGGCGTATTCGTTTGCCTTCAGCGAGGGCATCGGCAATGCGCCGGTGCCGGAGCCGCAGGCGTGGCTGCTGCTGTGCGTGGGCCTGGCCGGCCTCGCGCTCCGCCGTGGCCTTTCACCCTTTCAGGCGAGCGTCGGCTGAGTGAGGCGGTAGCCCGCCAGCGCCGCAGCGCCCACGGCGATGGCATCGGCGCCGAAGCGGGCCACGCGCAGCGTGGGCTCGGGAAGGCGCGCCGCCTGGGCGTACTGCCGCAACGTCGCGCGCACCTGCGCCAGCAGCTCGTCGCTCAGTGCGGCTGAGCCGCCCAGCACGATGCAGGCCGGGTCGTAGGCGACGGCCAGGTTCTGCAGCAGCACACCCAGGTACTGCCCGGCCTTGGCCACATCAGCCGGGGGCGGCGCGTCCCCATCCTGCGGCATGAGTGCGCGGTTGCCGATCAGCGCTTCCGCGCAGCCGCGGCGGCCACAGGAGCAAAGCGGGCCGTCGATCTGCAGCACCATGTGGCCGACCTCGCCGGCAAGGCCGCGCGCGCCGGTCAGCAGCCGGCCGCCCACGACCAGGCCTGCGCCGACGCCTTCGCCGACGAGGACCAGCAGCAGCGGGTCGGCCATGGGCCCAGGGTTGAACTCGGTCTCGCCCAAAGCGGCGACATCGGCGTCGTTCTGCATGAAGACGGGCACGCCCGACAGCGGCGTGCCGTGCAGCGCCTCGCGCAGCAGGGCACCAAAAGGCGCCTGGTGCCAGTGCACATGAGGTGCGAAGACGAGCTGGTCGCGGGCCTGGTCCACGCCACCGGGCAGGCCCACGCCGATACCGATGATGCGTTGCGCCTCGCCGCACTGGGCCGCCACATCCAGCATCGAGTGGGTCAGCTCCTGGATGCAGGCCTCGACGTCCAGGCTGGTGTCGTAGCTGGCGCTCTGGGCCGACAGGACCTCGCCCGTCAGCGAGGTCAGCACCACGCGCACGTGGCCGATGCCGACCTGGGTGCCCAGCAGCAGCAGCCGCGATGGGTCGACAAACAGCGGCGTCGGGCGGCGGCCGATGTCGCCGGTGACGAGCACCTCGCGCTCCACCAGCCAGCCCTCGTCGATCAACTCACGCGCCAGCGCGCTGACGGTGGACTTGGTGAGGCCCAGCGCGTTGGCGAGGTCGACGCGCGACTGGCCTGGCTGCACGCGCAGCTGGCGGATGAGCGCCATGCGGTTGCCGCGCTTGAGCTGGGCCTGCCCGCTGCTGCTTTCGGCTTTCATCGGCATGGCTTTCATCAACATTTAGCGCCCCTTGCTGGCGCGCCAGGCGGCGTAGAGGCCGGCGACGTCCGGGTCGGTGGGTGGGTAAAGGCCCAGCACGCTGCGGCCGGCCATGACCTGCTCCTGCACGAAGTCCTCGAAGACGGTCATCTCGACCGCTTCGTTAGCGATATCGTCGGCCAAGTGAGCCGGGATGACGATGACGCCTTCGGCATCGCCGACGATGACATCGCCCGGGAACACCGGCGCGTCGCCGCAGCCTATGGGCTCGTTGATGGCGATGGCCTGGTGCAGCGTCAGGTTGGTCGGCGCGCTGGGGCGCGAGTGGTAGGCCGGCATCGTGTACTTGGCGATGTCGGGGCTGTCGCGGAAGCCGCCGTCGGTGACAACGCCGGCCGCGCCGCGCACCATCAGCCTCGCGACGAGGATGCCGCCGGCCGAGGCCGCGCGGGCGTCCTTGCGGCTGTCGATGACGAGCACGGCGCCTTCAGGGATCTCCTCGACGGCCTTGCGTTGCGGGTGGGCGCGGTCCTTGAAGACCTCGATGCCGTTCAGGTCCTCGCGCGCCGGCATGTAGCGCAGCGTGTAGGCGGGGCCCACCATGTTGGGCAGGCCGGCGTTCAGCGGCAGCACGCCCTGGATGAACTGGTTCTTCAGGCCGCGCTTGAACAGCGCAGTGCAGAGCGTGGCGGTGCTGACGCCCATCAGCTTCTTGCGGGTGTCTGGATTCATGTCGTGATGCTCAATAGATGACCGGCTCGGGCACGGGGGCGCCGAACTGGGTTTCAAGGAAGTCGAAGTCGCAGCCCTCGTGGGCTTGCAGGATGTGGCGGCCGAACATCCAGCCATAGCCGCGTTCGTAGCGGGCGGGCGGCGGCGTCCAGGCGGCGCGGCGCGCGGCCAGCTCCTTGTCGCTGACTTCGAGGTGGATGGTCCGGCCCGGCACGTCGACGGTGATGCGGTCGCCCGTCTTCACCAGCGCCAGCGGCCCGCCGACGAAGGCCTCGGGGCTGCAGTGCAGCAGGCAGCCGCCGTAGCTGGTGCCGCTCATGCGCGCGTCGGACAGGCGCAGCATGTCGGTCACGCCGGCTTTCAGCAGCTTGGTCGGGATGGGCAGCATGCCCCACTCGGGCATGCCGGCGCCCTTGGGGCCGGCGTTGCGCAGCACGAGGATGTCATCGCCGGTGACGTCCAGATCGGGGTCGTCGACAGCCGTCTTGAGGCTGGGGTAGTCGTCGAACACCAGCGCGCGGCCGGTGTGCTGCAGCAGGTGGGGCGCGACGGCGCTGGGCTTGATGACGACGCCGTCCGGCGCGAGGTTGCCGCGCAGCACGGCCAGCGCGCCCTCGGCGTAGATGGGGTTGTCCAGCGGGCGGATGACGTCGCTGTTGAAGACCTCGGCGCCTTCGATGTTCTCGGCCACGGAGCGGCCGTTGACGGTCATCGCCGACAAGTCCAGCTTGTCGCGCATCACGTTCATCATGGCCGGCAGGCCGCCGGCGTAGAAGAAGTCTTCCATCAGGTAGTGGTCGCCACTGGGCCGGATGTTGGCGATGACGCCGACATGGCGGCTGGCCGCGTCGAAGTCGTCTAGCGTGACGGACAGCCCCGCGCGGCGGCTGATGGCGACCAAATGAATGATGGCGTTGGTGCTGCAGCCCATGGCCATGGCCACGGCGATGCCGTTGGCGAAGCTGCCCTGGCTGAGCATCTTGGCGGGCGTCAGGTCGTCCCACACCATCTGCACGATGCGGCGGCCGCATTCGGCCGACATGCGCGTGTGGTTGGCGTCCGGCGCGGGGATGCTGCTCGCTCCGGGCAGCGTGAAGCCCAGCGCTTCGGCAATGCCCATCATGGTCGCCGCCGTGCCCATGGTCATGCAGGTGCCGTGGCTGCGGGCGATGCCGGCTTCCATCTCGGCCCAGGCCTGGTCACTGAGCCGCCCGGCGCGGCGCTCGTCCCAGTACTTGAAGGCGTCCGACCCCGAGCCCAGCACCTGGCCGCGCCAGTTGCCGCGCAGCATGGGGCCGGCGGGCAGGTAGATGCAGGGCAAGCCCATGCTGAGCGCACCCATCAGCAAGCCCGGCGTGGTCTTGTCGCAGCCGCCCATCAGCACGGCGCCGTCGACCGGGTGGCTGCGCAGCAGCTCCTCGGTTTCCATCGCCAGGAAGTTGCGGTAGAGCATGGAGGTCGGCTTGACCATGCTCTCGCTCAGGGAGATGGCCGGCAGCTCCAGCGGCCAGCCGCCCGCCTGCAGGATGCCGCGCTTGACGTCCTCCACTCGCTGCTTGAAGTGGGTGTGGCACTGGTTGGCATCGCTCCAGGTGTTGACGATGGCGATGACCGGCTTGTTGATGAAGTCCTCGGCCGCGTAGCCCATCTGCAGCACACGGCTGCGGTGGCCAAAGCTGCGGAAGTCGTCCTTGGCGAACCAGCGCGCGCTGCGCAGGTCTTCAACCTTCTTCATGCCTGACCCCGCGCATCAATCAGCCAGGCCGGTGCGTCCTGCAAAGCGACGGGGCGCAGGAAGCGCTCCATCGAGGCATAGCCGACGCTGGTGCTGAGGGCGTTCGTCGTCGACGGCCACGGGCCGCCGTGCTGCTGGGCGGCGGTGACGGCTACGCCGGTGGGCACGCCGGCAAACAGCACGCGGCCGGCGATGGCCTGGGCCGCGCGAACCAGTTCGCGGTTGTCGGCCGTGTCTTCGTCGGCACCCCACAGCGTGACGGTCAGCGTGCCCTCGACGGCTTGCAGCACGCGCAGCGTCTCCGCCGCGTCGCGCACGGTGATGACGACGCAGCTCGGGCCGAAGACTTCTTCATGCAGCACCTCGTCGGCCAGGAAGCTGGCGGCATCGGTGGCGAAGAGATGGGCGCCTGGCGCCGCCTCGCGTGCGGGCAAGGCCACCAGCGACTTCACGCCGTTACGGCCGTGCAGGCGGGCCACGCCGGCGTTGAAGCCGGCGCGGATGCCGGCGTTCAGCATCGCGTGCGGCGTGGCGACGGCCAGCGCCTCGGCCAATTGGCGCACGAAGGCCTGGCTGGCTTCGTCGTCGCGCACGAGGACGATGCCGGGGCTGGTGCAGAACTGGCCGCAGCCCTGCACGATGCTGCCGGCCAGTTGCGTGGCCAGCGCTGCGCCGTTCGTGGCCAGCACGCCGGGCAGGGCGACGACCGGGTTGATGGAGCCCAGCTCGCCGTAGAAGGGGATGGGGCGCGGGCGGGCATTGGCCTCGCGCCACAAGGCCACGCCGCCGCGCACGCTGCCGGTGAAGGCGGYGGCGGCAATCGCCGGGTCGCGCACCAGGGCCACGCCGACCGGGATGCCGGCGCCTTCCACCAGTTGCAGGATGCCGGCGGGCAGGCCTTGCGCGGCGATGGCGGCGGTGGCCAGCTCGAACACGGCGCGCGACAGCAGCGGATGGCCCGGGTGGGCCTTGACGACGACGGTGCAGCCGGCGGCCAGCGCCGAGGCCGTGTCGCCACCCAGCACGCTGAAGGCGAAGGGGAAGTTGCTGGCCGCGAACATGGCCACCGGGCCGATGGGCACGGCCACGCGCGTCAGGCGCGGCCGGCCGGCGGGCGGCGCGCCGGGCACGGCGGGGTCGTCCTGAACGGGCTGGGCGGCGCCGGCCTCCAGGCGGTCGGCAAAGCCGCGCAGCTGGAAGCAGGTGCGGTCCAGCTCGCCGTTCAGGCGTGCGGCGCCGAGGTGGGTTTCCTCGTCGGCCAGCGTGACCAGGGCCTCGCGGGCGGACAGCAGCAGGCCGGCCAGCGAGTGCAGCAGCGCGGCGCGGCGGGCGATGGGGGCGGCAGCCCAAGTGGGCGCGGCAACGGCCGCGGCCGCGCAGGCGGCGCGGATCTGCTCGGGGGAGCTGTCAGTGAGAGTGGTCATGAAATCAGCGGGCAGGCATGGCGCGCAGCGCGTCGGCGATCGCGGTGCGCAGCGGCTTGGGGTTGAGTTGGTCGTCGTAGGGCAGGGCGCGTTTGGGTAGTTTGTCCTCGCGCGGGTCGAAGCCCTGCAGCCAGCTGTGCTTGTCCACCAGGCCCCAGCACAGGAAGCGGCGCAGCCGAGGGCAGGCCAGTGTCACATCCAACCAGTCGCGCGCGTAGGCAGCGACGGCCGCGTCGCGCTGGGCGATGTCGGCCGGCATGCCGCGGTCGTTGACGTCGAACTCGGTGATGAGGAGGTCCAGGTCGAGCGCCTGCACATCGTCCAGGAAGCGGCGCCATTCGGCAGAGCGCTGCGCGGGCACGTCCACCGGGTCGCCCGGCTTGACCCAGTTGCTGATGTGGGCCTGCAGGCCCAGCGCCTGCACCGGCGTGCCGCGGCGCTTCAGCTCGGCCAGCAGCTTGAGCACGCCGGCGCGGTGCTTCGCACTGCCGTGGCCCCAGCTCATGTAGTCGTTGTAGACGAGCTGGGCCTTCGGCGCGTGCTCGCGGGCGAGGCGGAAGGCGAGGTCGATCTGCTCGACGCCGCCCAGTGGTGTGCTGAAGACGTTGCGGTGCATCTCGCCGGTCTCGGGCGAAATGGCTTCGTTGACGACGTCCCAGCTCTCGATGCTGTCGCCGAAGTGGCCACAGGTGGTGCGGATGTGCTCGGCCAGCACGCGGCGGGCGGCTTCACCGTCGCTGGCACCGTAGTTCAGCGCATTGACCCAGGCTGGCAGCCACTTGGGCTCCAGCCAGAGCAGCGTGTGGCCGCGCAGTGCCATGCCGCGGCCTTTGGCCCAGGCGAACATCTCGTCGGCCGGGGCGAAGTTATAGGGCTTTGACGGGTCCGGGCGCAGCGCCTGCCACTTGGTCTCGTTCTCGGCGACGAGGACGCTGCACTCGCGGCCGGTGAGCTCGCGGTAGGCGACGTCGTGGAAGCGCGAGGTGCGGCCGATGCTGCCCAGCGTGCTGCCGAAGCGCATGCCTTTGCTACGGGCCAGCTGGTCCAGCGTGGGTTCACTCGCCGGCATCGTGGCGCAACCGCCCAGGCCGAGGCTGGCGACACCGCCCGCACCCAGGGCCAGTGCTTGCGTGACGGAACGGCGGGACAGCGACATCTTGTTTTGAGGATGAATCTTCAAATTGGTATCGCTATCATATGGATTGGTTCGGCCACTGAACTTAGTGGTTTCCCTGGGGAAGTCGTCTGACTATATCTCTGTAGACTGCAAATGATCGCGCAACCATTTGATTCCATGACTCACATTTTAGAAGCCGGGGCCCGGCCGCTGCTGTCCCGGCTCAAGCGGCTCGCCCTGGGGTTGGGGCTGGCTGCGGCCGGCGCAGGCGCCGTGGCCTGCGACACCCCGGCGTCGGTTTGCGCGCGCGATGTGGGCCAGAGTTTCGGCCTGGTGCGAACTGGCCAGCCGGCGGCCGTCATCGTCGAGCCTGGCGCTGACCCGGCGCTGAAGCATGTCGGCCGCAGCTTTGCCGCCGACTTGGGGGCCGTGTCCGGCCGGTCGGCCGTGCAGCTGAACAGCGTGGCCGGCGCGCCGCACGAGGTCGTGCTCGTGGGCGAACTGGGCCGCAGCCCGCTGGTCGACGGCCTCGTGGCTGCTGGCAAGCTCAAGGTGTCGGATTTGAAGGGGCAGTGGGAGGCCTACCGCCAGGTCGTCGTCGACAAGCCCTTCAAGGGCGTGGACCGGGCGCTGGTCATCGTCGGCTCGGACCGGCGCGGCGCGGTGTTCGGCGCCTACGACTTGTCGGCCCGCATCGGCGTCAGCCCCTGGCACTGGTGGGCGGACGTGCCGGTTGCGAAGCAAGCCAATGTCTTCGTGACGGCCGGCGCGCGCGGCGACCAGCCGGGTGTGAAGTACCGCGGCATCTTCATCAATGACGAGGCACCGGCGCTCAGCAGCTGGGCCGAGAAGAAGTTCGGCGGCGCCAATTCGAAGATGTATGAACACGTTTTCGAGCTGCTGCTGCGCCTCAAGGGCAACTATCTGTGGCCGGCCATGTGGCCACCGCGCGCCTTCAACGCCGACGACCCGAAGAACATGGTGCTGGCCGACGAGATGGGCATCGTCATGGGCACCTCCCACCACGAGCCGCTGACCCGTGCCCACGACGAATGGGCGCGCTTCAAGGGCGGCGCCTGGGACTACGCCAAGAACGCGCCGCAGCTGCGCGAGTTCTGGCGCGGCGGCGTCCAACGCATGATGGGTCGGCCCGACGGCAAGGCCTTCGACACGCTGGTGACCGTGGGCATGCGCGGCGACGGCGATGAGCCCATGAGCGAGGGCACGGCGACGGCACTGCTGGAAGGCATCGTCAAGGATCAGCGCCAGATCATTGCCGACGTGACCAAACAGCCGGCCGAGAAAACACCGCAGATGTGGGCGCTCTACAAGGAAGTGCAGGACTACTACGACAAGGGCATGAAGGTGCCCGACGACGTACTGCTGCTGTTCGCCGACGACAACTGGGGCCAGATCCGCCGCCTGCCGGACGCGGACAAAAAGCGCGCCGGCGGCTACGGCGTTTACTACCACTTCGACTACGTCGGCGGACCGCGCAACTACAAGTGGCTCAACACCAACCAGATCGAGAAGACCTGGCAGCAGATGGACCTGGCGCGCGAGCACGGCGCCGACGCGCTGTGGATCGTCAACGTCGGCGACATCAAGCCGATGGAGTTTCCCATCAGCTTCTTCCTGGACATGGCCTGGGCGCCCAAGGGCATGACGCCGGCGGCGCTGGCGGCCTACCCGAAGGACTGGGCGGCGGCGACCTTCGGTGCGAGCCAGGCGGCCGAGATCGGCGAGCTGGTCACGCGCTACAGCCAGTACGCGGCGCGGCGCAAGCCCGAGCTGGTGGACGCGAACAGCTTCCGGCTGGGCCTGGCCACGGCCGACGGCCTGGATGGCGGCGACTTCGCCCAGCGCGTCGCCGAATGGGAGGCGCTGGAGGCGCGCGTCGCCAAGGTCAAGGCCGCGCTGCGGCCCGACCAGCTCGATGCCTACTTCCAGCTCGTGGAGCACCCGGTCGTGGCGCTGGCCAACCTCTACCGCCTCTACTACGCGGTGGCCTGGAACCGCCGGCTGGCCGAAAAGGGCGATGTGCGGGCCAACGTGTTCGCCGACCGTGCCGAGGCCGCGTTCGCACGCGACCAGGCCATCAGCGACCAGTACCACGCCCTCGCCAACGGCAAGTGGGCCGGCATGATGCTGCAGACCCACATCGGCTACACCATCTGGCAGCAGCCCGAGAAGAACATCATGCCGGCCGTGAAGCGCGTGGCCGGCATGGCCGATGCGGCCCTGGTGGAGCGGCAGCTGACCGCCGCCACGCGCGCCGGCGCCTTCGATTCGCGTGTCATCGAGGCGACGCAGTTCGCCCGCGCCACCAGCGCCAAGGGCCTGACCTGGACGGCCATCCCCAACCTCGGCCAGGGCCGAGGCGCCGTCGTGGCGCTGCCGCAGGGCCGCGCGCCCACCACAGTGGCCGACGACGTGCGGCTGGAGTACGAGGTGGACATGGCTCACCCCGGCACCTGGTCGCTGCTGCTGCACATGGCACCCACCATCGACGTGCGCAAGGCCGGCGGCATCCGCGTGGCCGTGGCCATTGGCGACCAGCCGGCGCAGACGCTGACGCTGAACATCATTCCCACCGCCACGTCGGCCGGTACGCGCGAGCAGAAGGACTGGTCCAAGGCCGTCATCGACAACGACTTCGTGCTGCGCGCCAACCCGGTAACTCTGCCGGCGGGCAAAAACGTCATCCGCGTCTGGCGGCTGGACGACAACGCCGTGTTGCAGAAGCTGGCGCTGGAGCCCGTCATCACCGCCGTGGCGCCTACCGTCGCAACCTCAGGCGCGGCCCAGAGCGGCAACTACCGCAACCTGTTGCGCGAGCTGCGCCCCGACATCAGCGAGGCCGACATCACCGCCAAGCTGGACGGTTATTGGAAATCGCTGTTCGAAGGCGGCAATGAGCAGCGCATCGTCTTCCCCGCCGCGGCCACGCCCGACGGCCCGGCGTCCTACGTGCTGGACGTGGGCAATGCCGACGTGCGCAGCGAAGGCATGTCCTACGGAATGATGGTGACCGTGCAGATGGGCCGCAAGGCCGAGTTCGACGCGCTGTGGAACTGGACCTGGACGCATATGCGCTACCGCTCCGGCCCGCGCCAGAGCTACTTCCGCTGGCAATGCCAGCCCAAGGGTTGCGACAAAGACGCCGTGCCCGCCTCCGACGGCGAGGAATATATGGCCACCGCGCTGCTGATGGCCGCCGCGCGGTGGGGCAATGGGCAGGGCATCTACGACTACAACGCCCAGGCGCAGGAGATCCTGTCGGCCATGCTGCACAAGGAGACGATGAACGGCGGCGTCAAGGAAGGCGCGCGGTCCATGTTTTCGCCCAAGCACGGCCAGGTCGTCTTCGTGCCGGTGGGCAATGCGGCCGACTTCAGCGACCCGTCCTATCACCTGCCGGCCTTCTACGAGATCTGGGCCCGGCGCGCCGCCAAGCCCGAGGACCGCCAGCGCTGGAGCGAGATCGCCGACATCAGCCGTGCCTATTTCAACAAGGCCGCCCACCCCAGGACCGGCCTGACGCCCGACTACGCCGAGTTCGACGGCCGTCCCAAGGTGCTGGAGGGCCACGAGGACTTCCGCTACGACGCCTTCCGCACGGCGGTGAACTGGAGCGTGGACCAGGCCTGGTGGGGCAAGAACCCGATGGTCGCCGGCCTCAGCACCAAGCTGCTGAGCTTCTTCGCGGCGCAGAAGCAGCCCTATACCCACCTCTACACGGTGGACGGCAAGCCGCTGAACGACGAGCCGTCCAAGGGCCTGATCGCCAGCAATGCCGTCGCCGCGTTGCTGGTGCCCAAGCCCATGGCGACGCGCTTCGTCAACGACTTGTGGGCGCTGGAGCCGCCCTCCGGCAAGTGGCGCTACTACGATGGCCTACTGCAGTTCATGAGCATGTTGCACATCACGGGGCGCTTCAAGGCCTGGTGAGGCGGTTGGCTCCGACGTAAAAAATCTCACGTCCGTGAGCTGTTGCGGGCAACAGGCATCCCTAACATCGCGGCCGCGCACTGCGGTGCTTTCAACAGGGATGCCATGAAGAACAACATTTGCAGCCGTGCCCAGCTCGCGCTGTTAACCCTCGCCCTGGCCACCGGCCAGGCATTCGCTCAGACGCCGCCTGCGCCACCGTCCCCGCCTGCGTCGTCGGCGTCCGCCGCCACGGGAGCAGCCCGGCCCGCCGTGGTCTTGCCGGACCCGGGCGAGCCCAAGCCCTTCGACAAGGTCATCACCGCCGAGGCCAAGACGCAGCAGGGCCTGTTCGCGGTCCACACCCTCAAGAACAAGCTCTACTTCGAGATCCCCAAGGCGCTGCTGGAGCAGCCGCTGCTGATGGTGGCCAACGCCACCGCCGTGCCGGCGGGCCAGGATCACGTGGGGCGCGCACTCAACCAGGACGTGCTGCGCTTCGTGCTGCATCAGAACCGCGTGTTGCTGCAGCTGGTATCCCACAGCGCCGTGACGGCGCCCGGCAACGTGCTGGCCGACGCCGTTCGCCAGTCCCAGCGCGATGCCATCCTGGCCGTGTTCCCCGTGGAGGCCTACGGCAAGGGCGGTGCGCCGGTCATCGAGGTCACGCGGCTGTTCGCTTCGGAGGTGGGCGACTTCAGTGCCCGCACCATGGTGCGCGGCAATGTGGACAGCAGCCGCAGCTACGTCGAGAAGACCAAGGCCTTCCCGGGCAGCGTTCGGGTGGATGCCGTGCAGACCTACAACATCGCGCCCACGCCAACACCCGCGGCCACCGTGCCGGGTGTGACGGTTGTGCCGCAGATGCAGGCCTCGCGCAGCGTGTCGCTCAACCTTGCCTACAACATCGTGCAGCTGCCCCAGCAGCCCATGGTGCCGCGCCTGTTTGACGACCGTGTCGGCTTCTTCAGCGTCAGCCGCATGGACTTCGGCGACGGCCTGCAGGAAGCCCGCCGCGAGCGCCTCATCACGCGCTGGCGGCTGGAGAAGAAAGACCCCGACGCGGCGATCAGCGAGCCGGTCAAACCCATCGTCTGGTACATCGACAAGGCCACGCCCACCGCGCTGGTGCCCTATGTGAAGAAGGCCGTCGAGGCATGGAACCCCGCCTTCGAGGCCGCCGGCTTCAAGAACGCCGTGCAGGCCCGGCCCTACCCGACGGCCGAGGAAGACCCCGAGTTCGACCCCGAGGACGTGCGCTACAGCGTCATCCGCTGGGTGCCGTCGCCCATCCCCAATGCCTATGGCCCCCACCTGGCCGACCCGCGCAGCGGCGAGATCTTGAACGCCAACATCGTGATGTTCCACAACATCATGCAGCTGCAGCAGGACTGGTACCTCACGCAGGTCGGGCCGCTGGACCCGCGCGCCCGCAAGCTGCCGCTGCCGGACGACCTGATGGGCGACCTGGTCGCCATGGTCGTCACGCACGAGGTGGGGCACTCGCTGGGCTTTCCGCACAACATGAAGGCCAGCTCCCTGTACCCCGTGGCGAAGCTGCGCGACCCGCAATGGCTCAAGACCATGGGACACACGCCGTCGCTGATGGACTACAGCCGCTTCAACTACGTCGTGCAGCCGCAGGACAAGGTCGACCCGGCGCTGCTCATCCCCAAGATCGGGCCGTACGACGTCTTCACCGCCCGCTGGGGCTATATGCCCATCCCGAGCGCCAAGACGCCCGAGGAAGAGCGCCAGCAGCTCAACCTGTGGGCACGCGAGCAGGAGGCCACGCCCTGGTTGCGCTTCAGTGCGCCCAAGGCCGAGGGCGGCGACGTTGGCGAGAACGCCGAGGCCGTGGGCGACGCCGACGCGGTGACGGCCACCGGCCTGGGGCTGCTCAACCTTCAGCGTGTCATGAAGATGCTGCCCGGCGTCGTGCCGCAGGACGGCAAGGACGACCAGCTGCTGGAGCGGCTGTACCGCGGGGCCTGGCAGCAGTGGGCCCGCGAGATGGCGCATGTCGTGGCCGTCGTGGGTGGTTACGACGTGCAGAACAAGCACAACGACCAGCCGGGTGCCATCGCTGAGCCGGTGTCGCGCGACCGCCAGGTGCGGGCGATGAAGTTCCTGGCCGAACAGGGGCTGGCCACGCCGCAGTGGATGCTGGACGAGGCCATCGTCCAGCGCCTGAGTGCCTCGGAGGCGCCGCTGTCGCTGAGCATGAACCAACGCACCCTGCTGCGCCAACTGCTGGCGCCGTCGCGCACCCAGCGCCTGATGGCCCAGGAGGCCGAACTCGGCGCCCGGGCCTACCGGCTGGAGGACCTGCTGGCGGACCTGCGCCGCGCTGTGTTCACCGAGCTGGCCAGCGGTGCAGCCATCACGTCGGCGCGCCGCAGCCTGCAGCGCCACCATGTCGACACGCTGACTGCCCGCCTCAGCCTCGGCAACCCGCTGGGCCAGGACGACGGCCAGGCCGGCGTGAGGGCGGAACTGGTCGAGCTCAAGGGCCTGATCAATGCCGCCGCCGCCCGTGGCGACCGCACGCGACGGGTCCATCTGCAGGGTCTGGCCGACACCATCGCCAAGGCCCTGGACCCGCGCTCCGCGCCGTCGGCCAGCCCGGCGGCGGCGCTGCTGCGCCTCATGGGCTACCAGGCCGATGACGCTGCGGCTGCCCCGGCCTGCTGGCCCGGGGACGACCACTGAGACCTCGGCTTGAGGGGGCAGGCGCACGCTGCCCGCCTGGGCCAGGCACTGACAATCGCCCCGATGACACACAGGGGCATTGACGCAGGACAGAGGAGGGCGGCGGGGTGCGCATGACCGGCGCCGCCGCGCCGCGTCTGAGTCACCGCTGGCGAATGCCGCCGGCGTTGGCGGTGTCGCTGCTGGTTCATGCGCTGCTGCTGAGCCTGACCTTTGGTGGCGGGGGCGGCGGCCTGCGGGCGTTGGAACTGCCCGATCTGCGTGTCGTGCTTGCGCCTGACGCGCCCGTGGCAAGCGAACGCCCGGCACCCGAAGCCGCACCGGCGCCGCCCGAGGCGCAGGCCGTTGCCGCGGCCCAGCTGAGCAAGCCGGCCGAGCTGCCACCGCCCGAGAGCGGCCCGGCGC
>NZ_JBGCUM010000049.1:0-39457 GCF_054177665.1 Roseateles sp. P5_E8
GCGTGGCGACGCGGTCGCGCGCGGCCCGGGCGACGTCGACGGCGCGATGGCTTTCGACGGCGCTCCAGGCGGCCGTGGCCAGCACGAGGGCGCCGGTGGCGGCCAGCGGCCAGGCCAGTGGCGAGCGCGCCGAGCGCGGCAGGAAGTCGGGCTGCGGTATCGCCGGGCCGGGCTGGGGGATGAGGTCGCTGTCGGGCGTGCCGATGGCCAGCGGCGCGTCCGCACCCAGATCGGCAAGGCTTTGCACGCGGCGCGATTGCAGGCCGGTCACGCGGCCACGGTCGAGCTGGATGACGACGGCCACGTCGGCTTCGTGCCAGACGGCGCGGCCGGAGCCCGCGCGCGTCGCAGCCGGCAACGCGGCCAGCCACACGGCCCAGGCCGGCCGCACGGCCGCGAGGCGCACACGGGCCGCGTCGGCCTGGGCGCGCAATGAGGCCAGGTCGAGCCCTTGCAGCGCGGACGCGCCGGCCGCTTCACCGAGTTGCCAGGGCGCAATCGCAAAGCGCTGCGCCGCCGCCCCGAAGTAATGCGCAAACTGCTGCTGCGCATAGGCCTGCACGGCGTCCAGGTCGGCCAGCGGCAGGCCGGGCTCGGCGACCAGCTCGTGCAGGGCCTTGGCGCTAACCACCAGTTCAACCGCCGTGCCCGGCATGTCGCGGCACCAGGTGGCGAATTCATCGCCGCCCGGCGTGACGAAGACGCGCCGCGGCTTGGCCAGCCGCGCGCTCAGTTGCTGGCGCAGGCGCTGACTCAACGATTCACTCATCGAGCGTGACACGTTCCAGCTCCTCAAAAGTGGTGTCGCCGCGGCAGACGGTGGCCAGCGCCATCTCGCGCAGTGACTTCATGCCGCGCGCCTTCGCGGCGGCCTTGATCTCCGACATCGGCGCGCGCGCCGCGATCAGGTCGCGCAGGCCGTCGTCGAGTTTGAGCAGCTCTGCCACCGCGCGCCGGCCCTTGTAGCCCGTGCCCCGGCAATGGCCGCAGCCCTCGCCCTTGAGGAAGTTGCCGTTGATGACGCCATGCCTCGCAAGCGTCGCCGGCTCGGGTGTGAACGGCCGCGCGCAGTGTTTGCATGTCAGGCGCACGAGACGCTGCGCCAGCACGGCGTTCAGCGCCGAGACGACGTTGTAGAGATCCAGCCCCATGTGCATGAAGCGGCCGATGACGTCGAAGGCGTTGTTGGCGTGCACGGTGCTGAAGACGAGGTGACCCGTCAACGCGGCCTGCACGGCGATCTGCGCGGTCTCGGCGTCGCGGATCTCGCCGACCATGACGCGGTCGGGGTCGTGGCGCAGGATGGAGCGCAGGCCGCGCGAGAACGTCAGCCCCTTCTTCTCGTTGACGGGGATCTGCACCACGCCGCTGAGCTGGTACTCGACCGGGTCTTCGATGGTGATGATCTTGTCGGCGCCGGTGTGGATCTCGGCCAGCGTGGCATACAGCGTCGTCGTCTTGCCGGAGCCCGTCGGGCCGGTCACCAGCAGCATGCCGTGCGGCTGGCGCGCCTGGTGGCGGATGGCGGCGCGCTCTTCGTCGCCAAAGCCGAGCGAGTCCAGCGTCAGCGAGCCGGCACGGGCGATGGCCGCGCGGTCCAGGATGCGGATGACGGCGTCCTCGCCGAAGACGCTGGGCATGACGCTGAGCCGGAAGTCGATCTCGCGGCCCTGCACGCGCAGCTTGAAGCGGCCGTCCTGCGGCAACCGGCGCTCGCCGATATCCAGCTCGGCCATCACCTTGAGGCGCGACACGAGCTGTTCGGCGATCTGCGGGCCGTCGACCTGTCTGACGAGCGCCATGACGCCGTCGACGCGGAAGCGGATCACGGCGCCGCGGGTCGTGCATTCGATGTGGATGTCGGAGGCGGTGTCCTGCAGCGCGTCGTAGATGGTGGCGTTGAGCAGTCTGACGACGGGGCTGGCCTGCTCGCTCAATGCGAGGGCCGACAGCTCCTCGGTGTGGTCAACGACGGTGGTCAGCGCATCTTCGACATCGGACAGCGCGCGGAAGTCGGCCTCGCCGGCGCCGAGGAAGTGAGTCACGGCCTCGGGGTTGCAGCGTTGCCATCCGACGGGTGCGTTGAGGCGGGACTCGACGCTTTGCAGCAGCATGGCGTCTTCGTCGCGTTCGGCGAGGAGCACGCGCTTGTCGTTGGCACCCACGGCCAGGACAGCGCGCCAACGCTGGGCCTGGGCCTGGGGCCATTGCTCGAAGTCGAGGTGCCAGGGGCCCTCGGTGGCGGGGAGCCAGTCGTGGAGGGACGTGGTCATGCGCTTTGACGATGCCTTGCGTTTTTGGCTAGGCCCATGCCGGGATTTCGCCCCGGCGGGCGACCTACTTTCTGGGCCGCCAGAAAGTAGGCAAAGAGCTCCCCCCGCACGCCCCGCCCCTGCGCTGCGCTTCGGGGTTCCCTGCGGTACTCAAGCCTTGAGGCCCCGCCCGGAACTCGCGCCGCTACGCTCTGCTCAAACAACCGTGCGGAGTCAGCTCTTGAAGCGTGCTGCGCACGCGGCCTCAAGTCTTTCCGTTCCTCGGCGGGGCTAGAGGGGGCATACGAAATACATCCGTCGCCCGGACTCCGGGTTTGGCTGTTGGCTGTTCCGGGGCCTCCCCTTCTAAACCGCCGAGAAGCGCAGAAGCCCGAGGCGCGTGCGCAGCACGCTTCAACAACTGACTTAGCGCAGTTGTCTGAACGCAGCGTAGCGAAGTGAGTTCTGCGCGAGCCTCGGGCTTCGAGCATCGCAGGGCACCCCGCAGGGGCGGTTTCGCAGGGGAGAGCTTTTTGCTTACTTTTTGGCGGCGCAAAAAGTGAGTCGGCCGCCGGGACGAACCCCCGGCTGGGCATGGGCATAGACCCAAAACAACGAGAAGCGAAGCCCATCACTGCACCTGCTCCACCAACTGAAAAATCGGCAGATACATCAACACGATGATCCCGCCGATCAGCACGCCCATGATCAGCATCAGCGCCGGGTTGACCAGCCGCGACAGCAGGTCCGTCAGCCGTGCCGCCTCCTCGTCATGGAAGGCCGCCGCCCGCTCCAGCATCGCTGCCACCTCGCCGCTGCGCTCCCCCACGCGCAGCATGCGCCGCGCCACGGGCGTCGCCAGATTCTGCGAATCGAAAGCCGCCGACAGCCGCTCGCCCCGCTCGATCTGCGCCGCCGCCGCCTGCACCGCGCCACGCCACGGCGCGGCCACCACATCCACAACGATGCGCAAAGCCGCCAAAGCCGGCACGCCCGACGCCAGCAGCATGGCCAGCGACCGATACAGCCGCGCCAACGCCAGCACCCGCAGCCGCGGGCCAAGGCCGGGCAACGTCCACAACGCCGCCTGCGCCCGCTGCCGCAACGCAGGCTGCCGCAGCAGCGAGAAGACACCAAACCCCACCGCCGCGATGCCGCCGATGACGAGGCCCGGGTGCGCGCCGGCCACCTGGCCGAACTCGATCAGCACGCGAGAGGCCCAGGGCAGGTCGGCGCTGGTCTGCTCCAGGATGCCGGCGAAGCGCGGCAACACGTAAAGCAGCAGGAAGAGGATGACCGCGCCGCCCACGCCCAGCAGCATCAGCGGGTAGACCAGCGCCGCGACGAGACGCGAGCGCAGCGCGTCGACCCAGGCCAGGTAGCGCGCATGCTGGGCCAGCGCGGTGGACAGCTGGCCGGTGCGCTCGTTGGCGGCGACGATGGCGCAGATGAGCTCGTCAAACGCCTGCGGCTGCTCGCGCAGCGCGGCGGACAGCGGCCGGCCCTGCTCGATCTGCGCGATGACACTGTCCAGCGCCGCGCGCACGCCAGGCTGGCCTTCCTTCTCGCGCAGCGTTTGCAGCGCTTCGAGCAGCGCGATGCCGGCGTCCAGCAGCACGGCCAGTTCCTGGCTGAAGAGCTGCAGCGGGAAGCTGGCGTTGCGGCGCCAGGGGCGCTTGGACTCACTCGCGGCGAGCTCGTTCGCTTCCAGCACATGCTGAGGCGGCACGCCCAGCACCGCAGCCACGGCGGCGCGGTCGGGCGCCTCCACGCGCTCGCTGCTGACGGCGCCAGCGCGCAGCACGCGGGTTTGGAAAACCGGCATCACCAGCGCCGCGCGGCCGTCCGAAGGCGCTGGTGCGCACCCTCGGGGGGCAGCGAATGCAATTCGCGTGGGGGCTTCATGTCACCAGCTGGTGAGGTCGGCGTCCTCACCCTCGCCGCCCGGGCGGCCGTCCTTGCCGAAGGACAACAGGTCGTATTCGCCGTGTTCACCGGGCGCGCGGTACTGGTAGTCGTTGCCCCAGGGGTCCTTGGGCACGGCCTTGCTCAGGTAGGGCCCGCTCCATTTGGGCTCGTCGGCCGGCTTRGTGACCAGCACGGCCAGGCCCTGCTCGGTGCTGGGGTAGCGGCCCACATCCAGCCGGAACTGGTCCAAAGACTTCTGCAGCGCGTCGATCTGGGCCTTGGTGGCCTTGACCTCGCTCTTGCCGATCTGGCCGAAGAACTTCGGGCCGACGTAGCCGGCCAGCAGGCCAATGATGACCATGACAACCAGCAGTTCAAGCAGCGTGAAGCCGCGGGCGCGGGCAAGTGGGGAACGGGGCATGGGCGTGTGGTGCTCGGCGGGAGGGCGACTGTTGATCGCCCCGCCGCGTGCGGCAATCAGGATTTGACCGACCTGCATTCTGAGGGGAGCGTGTAAAGGTCAGAGTGATTGCGAGAGAGTGCAGGCATTTGCCGCGTTGTCCGGGCAGGGTCCCTGCCAACGGATCTGCACGGCTGCCGCCGGCGCCAGCGGCGAGCGGCCGTCCAGTACCTGACCACGCACGCCGGTGAAGGTGGCCAGCGACGTCCAGGTGGTGCCGCCGCTGAGGCGGTATTGCAGCGCGTAACGGCTGCCGGGGCGCAGGGAGCGCGTCTTGATCTGGTATTCACCCGCCACGATGGCCAGGCTGGGCGTGTCGCGGAAGGGCTGGGCCAGTGGCTCGCCGACGAACAGGCCCTGCCCCGGCCACTGCACTGCCTTCCAATAGGCCTCGATGGCCGTCGCGCCGCGCCAGTACTGATCGATCAGCACCGAGGCGCGCGAGAACTTCTGCTGCAGGTTGCAGGGCTCCTCCACCGTGCCATAGCTCGCCGTCGCGCCGGCCGAGAGCCAGGCGGTGATGGGCATCTGGCCGGCGGCGCCCGGCAGCAGGCCGCCGGCGGAGGTCAGCGTGTCGGCCAGGGCGCCGGGGCGGAACTGCAGGGTCGACAGGTTGGCCACGCTGGTCAGGCCCGTCAGGTAGAACATCACGTCGGTCTTGCCGGACAGCGAGTTGGCGGTGGCGGCGCCCGCGCTGTTGTCCAAGTAAGTCAGCTTGAGCGCGCTGCCCCAGGCCGCCGGCAGGGCCTGGAAATCCGTCCAGCGCACGTTGCGGTCCACATCCGTCGTACGCACCAGCCAGCCCTCGCCGGCCGGCAGCGTCCCGTCGGCGGCCACGCCCCGGTTGATGAGCGTCTTGGCGGCGTCCAGCGTGGTGGCCCCCAGCAGCATGGACGGGCGCAGCTGCAGGTCGACCTGAGGCCGACGTGACTCACTGTCGTACAGCGGCGACGCGGCCGTGTTGGCGCAGGTCGTGGTCGCGGGCGTGCTATTGCAATAGCGAGTGTCATAGCCCAGCGCCATGGCGCTGGTGATGCCCATGCTGCAGGCGCCGACGACGCGGCTGGGCGCCGCCCAGGCGAACAGCGTGGCCTGCACGCCAGCGGGCAGGCGGGCATCAATGTCTGATTTAAGCAACGAAAAATCAGCCGCAGAAATCGTCGCGCTGGCGGTGCTGACCTTGACGCGGATGAGGTTGGCCGCCGGCACGCCGCGGGCCGCCAGATAGGCCGCACCGATGGCCTCGCTGACGGCATCGCCCTCGGCCACGATGACCGCCAGATCGGCCGCCGTGAGGCCGCTGGCGGGCAGGGTCAAAGTGAGCGTCTGCCCTATGCCGGAGCCGCCGGTGTCACCACCGGGACTGGTCCCGCCCGAGCCCCCGCCACCGCCACCGCCGCAGGCATTCAGCAGGCTCGAAAGCAGGAGCGGCAGGAGGCGAAAGAGACGGCGCATGCCGGCATTTTCACGCGCTTCGGCACGTCGTTTTACGCACACTTTTGGGGCAAAAATCCGCATCCGCGCACCGCCATCCCGGGGTTTCCCCAGTGCCATGCACCGAGGCGGGGCAATACATTCTCTTCACTCGACGCGGTTCGGGGCTCCAAGTCCAGAGCCGCCGGGCGGGTTGTGAGGAGACAAGACAGCAAGATTGCTTCGTAACCCCGAAGACAATCGCACCGGCCACCAAGGCACCCCTTGGTGGCCGTTTTATTTTGTGCCCCTCGTCCGGCTTGCCGCGCTGGACGCGGGCAAGTCCGGTCGGTCCCCCGAGGGGACGGCGATGCTCGCGGGGCGTGCCCCGCTCGCACATCGCCAGACGGGCCGGCTTGGGAGCGGCCCGGCGCTCGGCCCGAACGAATGCACTACGGCCCGGGCGCGTTGATGGAATCAAGACATGCTCGACTTGCTCATCGTCGCCCTCGCCTCGCTGCTCGCGGGCTTCATCGACGCGGTGGCGGGCGGTGGTGGGCTGGTGCTCACGCCGGCGCTTTTCAGCACCTTCCCGAATGCGGTGCCGGCCACGCTGATGGGCTCGAACAAGGCGGCGGCGATCTGGGGCACGGGCTGGGCGACGCTGCAGTATGTGAAGCGCGTCCAGCTGCCCTGGCGCCGCCTGCTGCCGGCCGCCGTGCTGGCGGGCGCGGGCAGCTTCAGCGGCGCCTGGGTGCTGACCCTCGTCAGCGCCGACGGCCTGCGCAAGGCCTTGCCGCTGGTACTGGCCGCCGTGTTCATCTACACGCTGGCCAGGAAGGACCTCGGCCGCGAACACAAGCCGCGCTTTGCCGGCCGCGCCGAGGCTTTTGCTGCCGGCGCCATCGCGCTGACAGTCGGCTTCTACGACGGCTTCTTCGGCCCCGGCACGGGCAGCTTCTTCGTCTTCCTGTTCGTGCGCGTGCTGGGCTACGACTTCCTGCATGCCTCGGCCACGGCCAAGCTGATGAACCTGCTGACCAATGCGTTCGCGATCTCCCTGTTCGTCAGCAAGGGCTTTATCTGGTGGCACGTCGCGGCGGTGATGGCGGTCACCAACGTCATCGGCAGCCTGGCCGGCACGCGGCTGGCGCTCAAGCACGGCGCGGGTTTCGTGCGCGGCGTGTTCATCACGGTCGTCGGTGCGCTCATCCTCAAAACAGCCTGGGATGCCTTCTTCCGCTGATCTACCATCAGGCATCCCCAGCGCCTCACTTCACCATGCCCGTCGATCCGCAACTTCGCAACCTGGACATCGAGATCCCGACCCAGCCCGAGGTCCTGGTCAAGCTCTCGCTGCTGATGGCGGCCGAGGACATCGACCTGCAGGCCATGTCATCGCTGGTCGAAACGGACATGGCCCTGGCCGCGGCCGTCATGAAGGCGGTCAACTCGTCGCTGTACGGCCTGCGCGGCCGCGTGCAGACGGTGCACCAGGCGCTGACCTATCTGGGCATGCGCGAGGTGGCGGCCATCACCTTCGAGATGGGCCTGCGCGCCGCCTTCCCGGCGGCAGCGGAGCTGGAGTCGGTCTGGTCGCGCGCGTCGCAACGCGGCCTGCTGATGGGCCGCATGGGCCAGATGCTGGGCGTGGACCCCTGGGCCGCGCACTCGGCCGGCCTGTTCGAGGAATGCGGCAAGGCGGTGCTCTACCGCCACGCACCGACCCACTACCCCGCCATGCTGCGCGCCGCACCTCGCGACGCCGAACTGGTGGAGCTGGAGAAGACGGCCTTCGGCGTCAGCCACGACGCGCTGGGCGCGGCGCTGTGCGAGAGCTGGGGCCTGGCGCCCGCGGCCGTGGCCAGCGTGCGCCACCACGTCGAAATCCAGGGCACGCTGACCATGCCCGAGAGCCTGGCCCGTCGCAGCGTCGCGGCCATCTCGACCGTGGCCTGGGCGCTGCTGATCCACCCCGAACAGCTCGACGAAGTGGCCAGCCAGATTGCGCCGCAGGCGCAGCTGGACGAGACGCTGGTGCTGCGCGCGGCACGGCGCGTCAACGAGCAGCTCCTGGCTGCCCAGGAGCATGGGCGCTAAAGCCTAGGCGGCAAGACTCAGCCGGTCCCGTCCGGCGTGCTTGGCGATGTAGAGCGCCTCGTCGGCCGCCTGCATCAGCGCCTGGGCGCTCAGGTAGGGGTGGGCCGGGCTGAGTGCGGCCAGGCCGATGCTCAGCGTCAGGTGGCCCTGCCCGTCGGGCAATCTCAAGGCGCGCAGGTCCTCGCGCAGCAACTCCAGCACACCCTGGGCCTCGGCCATGCCGAAGCCGGGCAGCAGCGCGACGAACTCCTCGCCGCCCAACCGGGCGACGACGTCGGTGTCGCGCTTGAAGCGTTCATTCAACAAGGTGGCCACGCGCTGCAGGGCTGCGTCCCCTTCGTCGGGGCCGTGCTGCTGGTTGAAGCGCTTGAACTCGTCCAGATCCAGCACGGCCAGGGCCAACAGGCCGCGCTGGCGCTGGGCGCGCTTGAACTCGCGGCGCAGCGCCTCGTCGAAGGCATTCGGGTTGGCGATGCCGGTCAGCGCGTCGGTGCGCGCCAGGCTGGCCAGCTCGCGCTGGTTGGCCTCCAGCGCCTGCTGGGCCTGCTCCAGCAGCAGGCGTTGCTGGGTCAGTTCGCGCCTCAATTCGCGGGCGTTCTGGTCCTGCTGCCACAGCGAGCCGCGTGCGCGGCGCATCGCATGGCCGATGCGGTCCAGCTCCGCCGCCAGGCCCGGAGCGGGCGTGGCGTCCTCCGGCGTCAGCGGCACGGGCGCCGACTCCATCGCCTCGCAGCCGGCCGCGAGCCGGTGCAGCGGGCGCAGCAGCATGGCCTCCACGAGCAGCAGCAGCGCCGCGCTGAGCAGCAACACCAGCCAGGCCGTGCGGGCCAGGCCCTCGGCCGGCACCGCAAAGCCGCCCAAGCTCCACTCGAAGATGGCGACGATGACGGCGGTCAGCAGCGGCACGCACAGGCCCAGGCGCAATCTCAGGGAACCCAGCCGGCGCGGCATGGCGTCGTGCTGGCCGCCTTGGGCGTCCTGGCCGTGCTGGGTTTGGGCAAGGGAATCGGTGGTCATGACAAGACGGCTACTGCGAGACAAATTGTCACGGTCGCACCGGCCCCTGTGCAGCTGATGCGCTCGGGGTTTGTCAGGGGGCGGGTTTTCATGGCGAAAGCCGGGCCCGACCCTAGAGTCACGACATGAAAGCCAGCTGTCTGTGCCTCTGGGCCGCGCTCACGGCGCCCGCCATGGCGGACCCGGGCTACTACCTCGTCACGCCCTATGACCAGGCGGGCCGCGTAGGCGCCGAGCTGCGCTACTGGACGGTAAACGCGCCCGACGAGGCAGCCCAGCTGTGGCCGGAGCTGGGCCTAAGCTATGGCGTCAACACGCGCTGGACGACACGCCTGCTGGCGAGCTGGATAGGCACGGGCCGCGCGGACATGACGCTGGCGAGCTGGAACTGGCAGAACGTCGTGCTGCTGACCCAGGGCGAGAAACCGTATGACCTGGCCATCCACGCCCAGCTCATCCGCAACCGTGGCGAGAGCAATGCGCTGGAACTGGGGCCGGCCTGGCAGACCGACTTCGGCGCGCTCAAGCTCAACGCCAACGTGTTCTGGGAGTACGACACCCGCCGCCGCGAAACGCGGCTCAAGCTGCAGTGGCGCAGCCTCTACCGCGCGGCGCCGGGCTGGCGCGTCGGCCTGCTGGGTTTCAGCGAGGTGGGGAAGTGGAACGACTGGGCGCCGCGCGCGCGCCAGTCCCACCGCGCCGGGCCGGCCCTGCTGGCCACGCTGTGGGATGAAGGCCCGGACACGGTGACGTTGAACGCGGCGTTCCTGTTCGGCAAGACCTACAGCAGCCGCGGCGACATGTTCACGATGCAGCTGCAGTGGTTGCGGTGAGCCCCGCGCCCAGTCTCACTTCGGCTGAACGCCGGTGAGCCTGGTCGGTCTTGCAGACCGCGCTGCGGCAGTGCCGCAGCCCTTCGGCAGGCAAATGCCGCCCACTGGGCGCCATGTGTCCGGCCTCAGCCGCCGAGGGGACTGCGATGCTTGCGGCATTGAGCCGCACGCACATCGCCAGACGGGCCGGCTTGGGAGCGGCCCGGCGCTCGGCCCCAATACTTTGTTTCGCGTCGAAGGTCGCGTCAGGCGGCCTCGCTCGCTGTGTCGGCGACGGTGCGGTTACGGCCGGCGCGCTTGGCGTCGTAGAGCGCCCGGTCGGCTGCGCTCAGCAGCTCGGCAAAACTCACCGCGCCGGCCGGCAGCATGGCCAGGCCCGCCGACAGCGTCGCGCTGACGCTGCCGCCCTCGGGGGTCACGAAGGGCGCGTCCTGCACCATCACGCGGATGCGTTCGGCCACCTCACGTGCGCCGGCCAGGTCGGTGCGGGGCAGCAGCACGACGAACTCCTCGCCGCCGTAGCGCGCGGCCAGGTCGCCGGTGCGCAGAGAGCGCAGGATGAGGCCGCCGACCTGGCGCAGCACCTCGTCGCCCACCGGGTGGCCATGGCCGTCGTTGATGGCCTTGAAGTGGTCGATGTCCAGGAACAGGCACGCCAGCGGGTAGCGGTGGCGCACGGCCTGGCTGAACTCGATGAGGCTGCGGTGATCGAAATAGCGGCGGTTGTGCACGCCGGTCAGGCCGTCGGTCATGCCGGCGCGGCGCAGGCGCTCGCGGTTGAGCATGCTCTCGATGGCGATGGCCGCGATGGCCGCCAGACGGTCCAGGAACTTGGTGCCCGAGGCGGCGTCGTAGCGCTCGGGGTCGCGCGCGCCGAAGTGCAGGCTGCCGATCAGCAGTCCTTGCCGGATCAGCGGCAGCAGCGCCGCCGAACGCACCGGCGCGCCGTCCCCGAAGGCCTGGGCCAGCAAGTCCTCGCCATGGCCGGGGCCGATGAGGCGAGTGGTGCGCGCGGTGCCGAAGATGTCCTTCAGCGGGCCATGGTCGCCCAGCAGCCGCGGCGCCTTGGCCATGGGCAGGCTGGGCAGCGCGCGGCTGAGTTCGCCGTCGGGGTCCAGCAGCCAGAGTTCGGCGGCGTCGAGGCCGAAATCGCTGCGGCATTCGACGAGCAGCAGGGTGACCAGCTCCTCCATCGAGCCGACCGCGATGAGGCGCCGCTCCAGTTCGTCGAAGCGGTCCATCTTGCGTTCGTTGGCCGTGGCGGCTTCGAGCAGGGACTGCAGCTGGCGGCGCAGCGCCTGGACCTGGGCTTGGGGGTCGGCAGCGGTCATGTGGCGGCGATTGTCGCGGTGGCGCGTGAGAACCGGCGTGCGGCGCCGGTGATCGGGTCCGTGAACGCAATCTCGCGGGCGATCAGTTGCAGCGGCGCATCGAAGCGCGGCGGGTTCTCATGCGGCTGCAGCACCGGATAGACGCGGTCGCCAACGATGGGCAGCCCCAGCGCATTCATCTGCGCGCGCAGCTGGTGGCGCGCGCCGGTGTGGGGGCGCAGCTCGTAGCGCGCCAGGCCGGCAGGCAAGCGCTCGACGAGGTCGACGTGCGTCTCGGCATTGGGCTCGCCGTCGACGACCTGCATCTGCAGGAACTGCTCCGTGTCGGGCTCGGCGAGGCGATGCCGCACGACGCGTGGCCACGGGCCTTCGCTCCACGGCGCGACGGCGTCGTAGACCTTCTCGACGGCGCGCTCGCGAAACAGCCGGTGATAGGCGTCGCGCTCGGCCGGCTTGACGCAGAAGACGACCAAGCCGGCCGTCTCGCGGTCCAGCCGGTGCACGGGGATGAGGTCGTGCAGCCCGGTGCTGTGGCGCAGCCGTGCCATCAGCGTCTGCCGGGCGTAGATGCCGCTGGGCGTGACGGGCAGGAAGTGCGGCTTGTCGGCCACCAGCAGATGCTCGTCCTGGAAGACGATGCGCTCCGCGAAGGGCACGACGGGCTCGTCCGCCAGGTAGCGCCAGTAGTAGATGCGGCGGTTGGGCTGGTAAGCCTCGGTCAAGGGCTGGCCCGCCTCGTCGACGACATCGCCGCGCGCCAGGCGCTCGGGCCAGTCGGCCACGCGCGGCAGGCGCTCATTCAGGAAGGCCGTCAGCGTTGGCCAGGGGCCGGGCGGGCAGAACACGGCGCTGGCGGCCACACCGTCGCGTAACGGCAGCGTGGGCTTGGGGGGGCGGGCCACCCTAACTCCGACGGTTGGGCACGCCCGAGGGGCGGGCGAGGCGGGCCGATGGCAAGGCGCGCCGACGACGTGGGCTAACGCCCACAAGGAGAAGCAACGCGGCCAGCGGGCCGAAGCGCCTGTCCAGCGGGCGTGCAGCGCTGGTGGCCGAAGTGATGCGGTCGGCCGGCGACATGCGGGTGTCAAGGCAACTCATGGTGCGGGTCATGGCGAGCGGTCGACCGTCGGGGTTGGGGTTACTCGATGCGCGGGCCGCCGCGGGCGCGCTCGTCCATGTAGGCGTTCAACCGCTTCATGTCCTGCGCGTCGGCGCGCTTGCCACGCCACTCGCGCGCCCAGGCTTCGCGCCGTGGGTCACGCGCCAATTCGCGCGCCGCCGCGTCAATGGCTTCGATCTGGCGCCGGCCCTCGGGCGTGCGGCTGCAGGACACGGTGGCCAGCAGCGTGCTCAAGCCCTCTACCACCGGCAGCGCCACCAGTGCACCGGGGTCACCCGCGCGGGTCAGGTAGTCCTTGACGACGGCCGGGTACTCCAGCGTGTAGTCCATGCGGCCGGCACGCAGCATGTCCAGCAGCCGGGTGCTGAGCTTGGCGCCGACGGCCAGGCGGGGCACCGCCTGCTGCCCCAGCAGGTTGTCGATCTGCGCGCCGAAGGCGCGGTCACGCGCCAGCAGCAGGCGCAGGTTGGGGCGCTTGAGCAGTTCGGCCAGCACCAGCCGGCCGTCCTGCGGCGCGCCCTCGGACAGCTGGGCCAGCGCCTCGCGCCGCACGATGACGTGGATCTCGCGCGAGATCAGCGCCGGGTAGAGGTGCGAGAAATACAGCCAACTCAGGCGCGCCGGCGTGCGCACATGCAGGGTCGAGCACAGCGTCTCGCCGTTGCGGCTCAGGGCCTCGTAGCGGGCCGTGCTGGCTTCGACAAACTCGTGCCGGTACTGCGGCATGCGCGCCAGCAGCACGCGCATGAAGCCGTCCACCTCGCCGTGGCCCAGCTCGGCAACGTTGCGCGGCGCGTGGCCCTGGACGAAGCTGAAATGCGGCGGCACGTCCTGCGCCACCCAGCGGATGGTGTCGGCGTGCGCGGCGGCCGCCATCAGCAGGGCCGCGAGGGCCCATGCCCGGCGCATGGTCAGTCCCCCTCGACCCACTCCATGCGGGCGCCCAGCTCGCCGATGTGCTCGACGAAGTTCGGGTGGGCGCGGCGGATGGGCGTCGCGTTCTTGATCACGCTCTTGCCCGGGATGCTGGCCGCCACCATCAGCAGCGCGATGGCGACGCGGATGATGTAGGGGCTCTCCACCTCCGCCGGGCTCAACGGCTTGCCGCCGAAGGTGATCATGCGGTGCGGGTCGGATAGGAAGGCATGCGCGCCGAACTTGGCCAGCTCCGACGTCCAGCCCATCGCGCCGTCGTAGACCTTGTTCCAGAACATCACGCTGCCTTCGGCCTTGACGCCCAGGGCCACGAAGATGGGCAGCAGGTCCACCGGCACATAGGGCCAGGGCGCGGCCTCGACCTTTTGCAGGATGTTGCGCGTGAAGGGCTCCTTCACCTTCAGCGGGCCGTCGGTCACACAGCGGCTCCAGCCGTCTTCATGGACGATCTGCACGCCGAACTTGGCGAAGGTGCGGTCCAGCAGCGGGAACATCTCCGGCGCACCGTTCTTGACCTGCACATTGCCGCCGGTGATGGCGCCTAACGCGAGGAAGGTGACGATCTCGTGGAAGTCTTCGGTGAAGGTGTAGTCGGCGCCGCCGAGTTCGGCCACGCCGGTGATCTTCAGCTTGGACGTGCCGTGGCCTTCGATCTTCGCGCCCAGCAACGACATGAAATTGCAGAACTCCTGCACATGCGGCTCGCTGGCGGCGTTGGTCAGCGTCGAGACGCCGTCGGCCAGCGCCGCACAGAGGACGAAGTTCTCGGTCGTCGTGACGGAGGCGTAGTCGGTCCAGTGGTCGTTGGCTTGCAGTCGGCCGCTGGGGGCGCCCACATCCGCCTGCTGCACCACCCGCACCACCAGGCCGTCGGGATGGCGCTCGACGCTGGCGCCGAAGCGCTGGAAGACCTCCACATGCGGGTCGATCTCGCGGGCGCCCAGCGTGCAGCCCTTGACGTCGTCCTCGATGCGCGCCGCGCCGAAGCGGGCCATCAGGCCGGGCACCAGCATGATGGACGAGCGCATCTCCTCGGGCAGGCGGTCGGTGGCCGGGTCGAAGTGGGTGTCGCGGTGATGGACGTCAAGGATGCCGGTCTTGAAGTCCAGCTCGACCTGCGAGCCGAGCTTGCGGAAGACCTCGACGATCTTCTTCACGTCGGTGATCTCGGGCACGCCGCGCAGGCGCACCGGCTGCTTGGTCAGCAGCGTCGCGCACAGGATGGGCAGAACGGCGTTCTTGTTGGCCGAGGGGGTGATGCGGCCCGAAAGGGGCGTGCCGCCATGGACGATCAGGTGGGACATGAAATGGTGCTCGCGAAGAGGCCCCGATTGTCGGGCTTTCGCGCGACCCCGCCGGCCACGGGCTTATCGATGGGCGCCGGCGACGCCGTATCCCATGGGTTGCGTTGTTATGCTGCCGCGACAAGTCCGGGTCATGCCAGACCCCAACCGACAGCGAGGTGATCCGTGCGCCAGCCAACTGACGAGGACAGGCCTCGCCCCACCTACCGCCGCGTCGGCGCCGCCGGGCTGCTGGCGCTGCTGGCCGCCCCTGCGGCAGCGCAGGACCTGAGCGAGCTGTCGCTGGAGCAGCTGTCCAACATCGAAATCAGCTCGGTGTCGCGGCGCCGCGAGAAGCTGGCGCAGGTCCCGGCCTCGCTGTACGTGATCAGCGCCGACGCGATACGGCGCTCCGGCGCGCGCAGCCTGCCCGAGGCGCTGCTGCTGGCGCCCAACCTCCAGGTCGCGCGGCTCAACGCCAATCAGTACGCCATCAGCGCCCGCGGCTTCAACGACTCGGTGGGCAACAAGCTGCTGGTGCTGATCGACGGCCGCACGGTCTACGCGCCCTATTTCTCCGGCGTGCAATGGGACCAGCAGGACGTGCTGCTGGACGACATCGCCCGCATCGAGGTCATCAGCGGCCCGGGCGGCAGCGTCTGGGGCACGAACGCCGTCAATGGGGTGATCAACATCATCCGCCGGCCCGCAGTGGAAACGGGGCCGCTGCTGCGCGTCGATGCCGGCACGGACGAGCGTGCCGCCGCCCTGCGCCACGGCGGCACGCTGCCGCTGCAAGGCCACTGGCGCGCCTACGCCAAGCTGCAGCAGCGCGATGCCAGCGAGACCGAAGCCGGCGTGGCCGTGACGGACAAGTCGCGGCGCTGGCAGCTGGGCTGGCGCGCCGACTGGCTGAGCGGCGAGGACGGGCTGACCGTGCAGGGTGACATCTACCGCGGCGACACGGCGGACCGCATCAACGGCGCACGCAACCTCGGCGGCGTGAGCACGTCGGGCGAGAACCTGCTGGCGCGCTGGACCGGCCGGCTGGACGGCGGCTCGCGGCTGCGCCTGCAGGCCTACTACGACCATGCGCGGCGCGAGGACGCGATCCTGTACAGCCCGCGCTTCACGGTGCTGGACCTGGAGGCCCAGCACAGCCTGGCCTGGGGCGCGCACCAGATCGACTGGGGTGGCGGCTGGCGCGGCGCGCGCGACCACGTCGTGCCCGGGCTGCTGTTCGGCTTCACGCCCGACCACGCGAAGCAGCAGTGGCACAACGTGTTCGTGCAGGACGAACTGCACCTGGCGGACGGCTGGCGGCTGACGGCCGGCACGAAGTTCGAGCACAACGACTACACGGGCTGGGAGACGCTGCCGTCGCTGCGCCTGGCCTGGTCGCCGTCGGCCCGCTGGCWGTGGTGGGCCTCGCTGTCGCGCGCGGTGCGCGCGCCGGCCCGGCTGGACCGCGACCTGCGCCTGCCGCCTAAGCCGCCCTTCATCATCGCGGGCGGGCCCGACTTCGTGTCGGAGGTCGCGCGCGTGGTCGAGCTGGGCCACCGCGGCCAACCGAGCAGCACGCTGAGTTATGCGCTGACCCTCTACCACCACGACTGGCAGAAGCTGCGCAGCGGCCAGCCGTCGCCCAATGCCGTGGTGCAGAACATGATCGCCGGCAACAGCTGGGGCCTTGAAGCCTGGGGCCACTGGCAGCCGCTGCCCTGGCTGCGCTGGAGCGCCGGCTTCAACCACCTGCGGCAGGACCTGGCCGTGCAGCCGGGCAGTCGCGACCCGGTGGGGCCGCCTGCCCTGGGCAACGATCCGCCGCGGCAATGGCAGCTGCGCGCCACGCTGCAGCCCGCGGACCGCCACGAGCTGGACGTGGCGCTGCGCCATGTCGCCGCGCTGCCGCAGCCGGTCGTGCCTGCCTACACGGTGATGGACTTCAGCTATGGCTGGCGCGCCACGCCCCACCTGGCGTTGACGCTGGGCGGCCGCAACTTGCTGCACGGCCGCCATCCGGAGGCCAATACCGCGCCGGGCCGCAGCGTCTTCGGGCCCGAGGCCTACGCGCAGCTGCGGTGGACACCGTGACACCCACGCGGCGCCGGCCGTTGCTGGGCCTCGCATGGGCCCTTGCGCTGGGTTTGCTGATGGCCGGCACGGGCCGCGCACAGTCCGACGACGACGGCGGCGAGGTGCGCATCAAGGCCGAGTTCCTCTACAAGTTCACGGCCTATGTGGACTGGCCCGAGGGTGCGCTGGGCGCACCGGATGCGCCCTTTGTCATTGGCGTGCAGGGCTCGGAAGCCATGCTCGGCGAGCTGAGCCAGGCCGTGCAGGGGCGCACGGTGCAGGCGCGGCCGGTGCAGGTGCGGCGCGTGCGCGCGGCCGATGCCGACCCGGGCCTGCACCTGCTGTTCCTCGCTCAGGGCGAAACAGCCAGCGCGCGGCGCGGGCTGCTGCTCGTCAGCGAGGGCGCGCCCGGCGAGCCGCCGCCGCGTGCCAGCGCCATTCACTTCCTGGTCGTGGGCGGGCGCGTGCGTTTCGATGTGCTGCTCGACGGCGCCGACCGGGCCGGCCTGAAACTGAGCTCGCGGCTGCTGTCCGTCGCGCACAAGGTGCATGCGGCGACGCGCTGAGGACACTGGCCTCAGGCGGCGCCGTCCTCGGGATCCAGCCGCTTTGCCCGCGCAAGCCGCCAGGCGTCCGCCGGGTCGCTGAAGACTTGTTCGGCCGTCGTGCCGGTCTCATGCCCTGCCGCATCGATGGCGATGCGCTTGTCGAAGACATAGCACTCGCCTTCCCAGTCGGCCGCCGCATCGGGGAAGGCTTCCAGAAAGTTCAGGATGCCGCCGTCGAGCTGGGCGACGTTGAGACCGCGCTCCTGCATCCAGGCCGCCGTCTTCTCGCAGCGGATGCCGCCGGTGCAGTACATCGCGACGGTCTTGCCCTGCCACTCGTCGCGGTGCGCTTCGACATAGGCCGGGAAGTCGCGGAAGTGGGCCACGCCGGGATCGACGGCGCCACGGAAGCGGCCGAGCTTGAACTCGAACGTGTTGCGGTTGTCGAGCACGACGGTGTCGGGGTCGGCCAGCAGCTCGCGCCAGCGCTGCGGGCTGACGTGGGTGCCGGTGTCCTCGGCACTGACGCCGGGGATGCCGAAGGCGACGATCTCGCGCTTGACAGACACCTTCAGCAGGCTGAAGGGCGAACGCTCGCAGGTGTTGTGCTTGAAGTGCAGGTCGGCGAAACCGGGCTGGGCCTGCAGCCGGTCCTCGAAGGCCTGCACGGCCTCGGCCTCGCCAGCGATGGCGGCGCTCAGGCCCTCGGTGGCGACGAGGATGACGCCGCCCAACCCACGAGCCGCCTCGCGCAGCCATGCGGCGAAGGCGGTGGGGTCAGCCACCGGCGTGAAGCGGTAGAAAGAGCTGTGGACCAGGGACATCGGCGCGGATTGTCGCGCCGAGGCGCCAGCGGCCTCAGCTCGACGACAGCACGAAGACGTTGCCCTCGGAGTCCTTGAACTTGGCGAACGTGCCCCAGGGCTGGGCCGCTGGCGGCTCGACGAACTCGACGCCGCGCTGCTGCAGTTGGCGGTAGGTGGCCTCGACGTCGTCGCAGGCGATGGAGCCGTTGAAGAAGGTGCCGATGCGATCCTCATGGCCCTCGGGCGTGAACAGCACGACGCGCGTTGCCGAGTGGCCGATGCGCAGCTCGATCCAGCGCTTGCCCGGGCCCATGGGCTGGTCGGTGGCGACGGCGAAGCCGAGCTGGTCGCGGTAGAAGGCCAGCGCGCGGGCGGGGTCGGCGACCGGGACGCCGATGAACTTGACGTGGGTGATCATGGTGGCGGCAGCAGGAGTGGTGGGCGTGGCGCTCATTCTGGGAGCGCCGAAGCCGCACGCGGCCGACCGCTGCTATAGCATTCATCGGTATGCACAAGGCCTTGTCTCGCGCTTCTCCCGCCACGCACCAGATCGACAGCTACGTCATCGACACGCTGATGGCCGATCTCTGCGGTCATGACCGCCGGCCCTCGGCCTTCCTCGTCTACCTCTGCCTGGCCTGCGAGGCCCAGCGCCGCCGCGCGGACGCCGTGCCACTGAGCCTGCAGGAGATCGCCACGCGCACCGGGCTGGCCAAGTCGACGGTGCAGACCGCCGTCCGCCACCTGAAGCGCCGCGGCCTGCTGGACGCCGACCTGGCGGCGACGACGACCGCACCGCTGCGCCGGGTCGCCACGCCGTGGCGTGGCTCCTAGAATCCGCGACCGCTTTTCGGCCCTTAAGCATGTCCGACCGCCTCGCCGTACTGCCCCAATACCTGATGCCCAAGATGGCGATGACGCGCTTGGCCAAGTTCGTCGCATCCAGCGAGTGGGGCAGCGTGACGACATCGATCATCCGCCGCTTCGTGGCGCGCTACGGCGTCAACATGGCCGAGGCGGCCGAGCCCAACATCACGGCCTATGCCACCTTCAACGACTTCTTCACGCGCGCCTTGAAGCCCGGCGCCCGGCCGCTGGCCGAGGCGCCGCTGATCTGCCCGGTGGACGGCTCCATCAGTCAGATCGGCCGCATCGAGGGCGATCAGGTCTACCAGGCCAAGGGACAGGCGTTCTCCACCACGGCGCTGGTGGGTGGCGACGCGCAACTGGCCGCCAAGTTCCAGGACGGCCTGTTCGCCAACCTCTACCTCAGCCCCAAGGACTACCACCGCATCCACATGCCCGCCGCGGGGCGGCTGGTGCGCATGGTGCATGTGCCGGGCGAGCTGTTCTCGGTGAACCCGACGACGGCGCGCGGCGTGCCGGGGCTGTTCGCGCGCAATGAGCGGGTGGTCTGCGTGTTCGAGAACGACACCCTGGGCACCTGGGTGCTGGTGCTGGTGGGCGCCACCATCGTCGGCAGCATGACGACCGTATGGCACGGGCCCGTCAGCCGCAGCGGTCCCGTGCGGGAGTGGGACTACGCGCCCGGCCAGGTCACGCTGGCGCAAGGCGACGAGATGGGCCGCTTCCTGCTGGGCTCCACCGTCGTCATGCTGTTCGAGAAGAGCGGGCTGAAGTTCAACGACAGCTGGCAGCCCGGCGGCGCGATCCGCATGGGCGAGTGGATGGCACGTTAGGCCAGCAGCGCGCCGGCCACGTCCGCAGCCAGCGGGCGGCCCAGCAGCCAGCCCTGCAGATGCGTGCAGCCCAGGCGCTCGACCTCGGCCGCCTGGGCTTCGGTCTCGACGCCCTCCGCGACGATGGCGAGGCCCAGTGACCCGGCCAGCACGCAGGCGGCGCGCACGACGGCACCCGCCGACGGCTCGGGCAGCGGGTCGACCATGCTGCGGTCGAGCTTGAGCGTGGTGATGGGCAGGCGGCGCAGCAGCGTCAGCGAGCTCTGGCCGGTGCCGAAGTCGTCAAACGCCACGCCGACACCAGCGTCGCGCAGTCGCGCCAACTGCGGCAGCACGCGGTCCATGTGGGTCATGGCGGCGGTCTCGGTGATCTCGACCTCCAGCAGCGCCGGCGCCACGCCGTGGGCCTGCACCAGGGCCAGCAGCCAGTCGGCGAAGCCGGGGTCCTCGAACTGCAGCGGCGACACATTGACGGCCACCGGCAGCACCGCCAGGCCGCGCTGCTGCCAGGCGCGCAGCTGCTGGGCGGCCTGGTGCAGGATGAGGGCGCCCAGGGCGACGATCTGGCCGGTGCGCTCGGCGGCGGGGATGAAATCGGCCGGGCTGACGCGGCCCTGGCCCGGCCGCTGCCAGCGCACCAGGGCCTCGAAGCCGACGAGGTGGCGCGTGTGGGCGGCGAACTTGGGCTGGTAGTCGAGCTGGAACTCCTGCTGCTCGATGGCCGCGGCCAGCGCCTGCTCGATCTCCAGCAGCCCGCCCGCGCCGGCCGCCATGCCGGGCTGGTAGGCCACCGCCGCCGGGCCGGCCTGCTGCTTGGCCTGGTGCATGGCGATGTCGGCCGCGCTCAGCAGGGCCGCGCCGTCCGCCCCATGCGCCGGGAAGCGCGCGATGCCGACCGACATGTGCACATACAGCGCCCGGTGGCCCACGGCGAAGGGCGCGTTCAGCAGCGCCAGCAGGCGCTGACCGGCCAGCACGGCGGCGGCATCGTCAGTGACGCCGGGCTGCAGCAGCAGGAACTGGTCTTCGCCCAGGCGGGCCAGCAGCGCGTCGGGCGGCAGGGCCGCGCGCAACCGCGCGGCAATGGCCTGCAGCAGCGCGTCGCCGGTCTCATGGCCCAGGCTTTCGTTGACGAGCTGGAAGCGATCCAGGTCGGCCGACAGCAGCGCAAAGCCGGGGCTGCCGGGCGCCGTCAGCTCGGCCAGGCGGGCCAGCGCGGCGTGGCGGTTGGGCAGGTCGGTGAGTTCGTCGTGCAGGGCCTGGCGGCGCAAGGCCTCGGTGGCGCGGTGGCGCTCGGTGTCGTCCAGCATCAGCACCATCAGGGCCGGGCCGCCGTCCCATTCGAAGTAGCTGGACAGGCCGCGCACATAGATGGCGCTGCCGTCGGCGCGGTAGCGTTCGCCCTCCCATGCGACCTGGCCGCCGCGCTGGCGCATCAGCTGGGCATAGCGCGCGCGCGAGCCTTCGACATCGGCCGGCGCAATGACGGTCTCAATGGACCGGACACCGACCTGCTCCAGGCCGAACATCGCCAGCGCGGCAGGGTTGGCGTAGACGGCCCGGCCCTCGCTGACGACCACCAGGCCTTGCATGGACTGCTCGTAGACCTGACGCAACCGTGAATTGACCCGCTCGGTCTCGCGGTGGGCGCGCCGCACCGACAGCAGGATGAGGGCCATGGCCAGCGCCACATGGACATAGGTGCCGAGGATGTGGGTGACGATGGAGCGGGCCAGCGGGTCCAGCACCGGGCCGCTGAGGTGGACCAGGCCCGAGGCGATGAAGCAGGCCGCGACGAAACGCTCGGCCCGCGCGCCGTTGCGCCACAGCCAGGACGCCGCCAGCCAGGCGCCACCCGTCAGCACGAGCGCCGCAACGACGACGGCGTAGCGTTGGTCCAGCAGGGCGAGCGCGAGGATGACGCCCAGCAGCGCACCGAACAGCGGTGCGTTGCGTGCCCAGCGCCAGGGCCGGCCGCTGTAGCGCGCGGCGCCGGCGAGTTCCAGTGCCAGCGACGCGATGATGCAGGCCGTGGCGGCCGTGGCCTGGGCCTGGTAGCGCAGCGAGTTCAGGTCGGGTGGCGCGAGCGCGACGCCCAGCGTCAGGCCAATGGCCAGCGTCACATGGCTCCAGCCCCAGTCGCTGATGTGCGGATGGCCGGGCTCCAGCCGGGCCAGCACCAGCAGTGCCACGCCGAGCATGGCGATCAAGCTGGTGCTGATCAAGAGGAACCCGGTCATCGGGGCATCCTAGCGACGCCACCCCGGGTCACGCCATGGGTAAAAGTTCCGCGTCAGGACTTCGGCCGGATGTCACGGCGGGCCGGACGGGCGGCGCGCGTCACCAGGTGAAAGTGACGACGCCGCTGGCGGGCAGCTCGTAGGCGAAGCGTCTGCCCGGCGCCTGCACCGTGAAGCGCTGCGCCCTGGCGCCGGAGTTGCTGACGATGAGGATGGTGCTGCCGTCGGGGTTGGTGAAGGCGACGTGGTCCAGCCCCTTCACGTCGCCGCTGGAGTCGACCCGCCGCGCGCCCTGGTAGACGAAACGGCTGGCATGGCCGAAGGCGTAGTACTCGATGTTGCGCGTGACAGTGCCGGTCTTGGGGTCGATGGTGACGACGCCGCGGCAGTCCTTGCAGCCGCCCAGGTGCGGGCCGTGGGCCGGGTCCAGCGCCAGGTTCCACATCAGCACGCCACGCGCGCCGTGGCGGGTGCTGCCGATGATGAGGTTGCGCATCATCCAGGGCAGGGTCTCGGCCCACTGCGGCTTCCATTCGCCACCGGAGCATTCGGTGAACCACACGTCCAGCGCGGGGAAGTGCCGGGCCACCTGCGACTGCGCCGCCACGTCGCCGGCATAGCAATGCCAGGCCACGCCCGACACAAACTGGCGCGCCGTCGCGTCGGACAGCATGGACAGCGGGCTCCAGGGCTCGTCCCAGTTGTGGTCCCACTCCAGGATCTGCGTGGTCATGCCCTTGGCTTTCAGCAAGGGGCCGAGATGCTGGCCGACGACTGCGGCGCGGGTGGCGGGCGTCATGCGCATGCCGGGATAGTCGGGCGGCTCGAAGTGGGGCTCGTTCTGCAGCGTCAGCGCAAAGATGGGCACGCCCTCGGCCTGCATGGCCTGCACATAACGCACCATGTACTTGGCAAAAGAGCCGTAGAACTCGGGCTTGAGCTGGCCTTGCACGAGGCTGTCGGTCGTCTTCATCCAGCCCGGCGCGCTCCAGGGCGAGGCCATGACCTGAAGCCTGGGGTCGAGCGCGAGCGCCTGCTTGGTCGCGGGGATCACGTCGTCGCGCTCGGGCGCCAGCGAGAAGTGCTTGAGCTCGGGATCGGTCTGGCCCGGCGGCATATCGTCCAGGCTGTAGTGGCGGCGCGAGAAGTCCGAAGCGGCGATGGTCAGCCGGGTCAGCTCGAAGCCGACGCCGCCGTTCTCGCGCGTGAACAGCTCGCGCATCAAGGCGTCGCGCTGCGGCTCGCTCATGCCGTGACGCATCAGCCAGGCCGAGCCCTCGGTGATGGCGGCGCCGAAGCCGGCGATGCGCTGGTGCTGGCGTTTGGGGTCGATGCGGATGACGGCGTCGGCCTTGGCGGGCGCGGTGACCGTGCTCGGCGACAGCAGGTTCCGCTGGTCGCCAGTGGTCAAGAAGGCCCGTACAGGTGCAGCGTTAGCACCCGAGACGAGGGCGACCGTCAGGGCCAGAAGGAGGTGTTTCATGGCGGTGGGGGGTTAGCTCAGGCGCAACTCGCTGGTCGCGTCGAAGACGCTCAGCAGGGACTCGTCGATGTCGAAGGCCAGCACGTCGCCGGCAGCGATGCGGCGGCCGTCGTGCACGAGGACCGAGAAGCCTTGGTCGCCCAGCGTCATCCAGACGACCTGGTGGTTGCCCATGGGTTCGACGAGCTGGACGGTGGCGCGCCAGCGGCCACCCTCCTGCAGGCGCACATGCTCGGGCCGCACGCCCAGCACGAGGTTCTGGCCCGGCTTGACGCGACCGGCGGCAAGTTGCAGCGGCAGCACGCCTTCGAGCGAGACGCCGTCCGCACCGACCTTGGCCGGCACGAGGTTGATGGCCGGCGAGCCCAGGAAGCCAGCGACGAAGAGGTTGGCCGGCTGCTCGTAGACGTCGCTGGGCGTGCCGATCTGCTGGATGACGCCGCTCTTCATGACGACGATGCGCGAGGCCAGCGTCATGGCCTCGACCTGGTCGTGCGTCACGTAGATCATCGTGTTGCCCAGCGTCTGGTGCAGCAGCTTGAGCTCGCGGCGCAGCTCGGCGCGCAGCTTGGCGTCGAGGTTGGAGAGCGGCTCGTCGAACAGGAAGACGCCGGCCTCGCGCACCAGCGCCCGGCCGATGGCGACACGCTGGCGCTGGCCGCCGGACAGCTGCGCCGGCTTGCGGCCCAGCAGCGGCGTCAGCTGCAGCATGTCGGCCGCGCGCTTCACACGGCGTTCGATCTCGGCCTTGGGCACGCCGGCCACGCGCGGACCGAAGGACATGTTGCGCTCCACCGTCATCGTCGGGTACAGCGCGTAGCTCTGGAAGACCATGCCGATGCCGCGCTCGGACGGCTCGGCGTCGGTCATGTCGTGGCCGCCAATATGGATGCTGCCGCCGCTCACGTCGATGAGGCCGGCGATGCTGTGCAGTAGCGTCGACTTGCCGCAGCCCGAAGGGCCGAGCAGCACGAGGAATTCGCCCTCGTGGACTTGCAGGTCGAGGTTCTTGATGACCTCGTTGTGGCCGAAGCGGATGCTCAGGCTCTGGATGTTCACGCCACTCATTTGACTGCGCCTGCTGCAATGCCGCGCACGAACCAGCGGCCGGAAATCAGATAGACCAACAAGGGCACGGCGGACGTCAGGATCGTCGCGGCCATGTTGAGGTTGTAGAGGCGCTCGCCCGTCGTCGTGTTGATGACGTTGTTGAGCTGCACCGTCATCGGCTGGTGCTCGCGGCCGGCGAAGGTCAGGCCCAGGATGTAGTCGTTCCACACGCCGGTGATCTGCATGATGGCCGCGACGATGAGCATGGGCGTGGACATCGGCAGCACCAGCTGCACGAAGATGCGCCAGAAGCCGCCGCCATCCACGCGCGCCGCCTTGAACAGTTCGCTCGGCAGGCTGGCGTAGTAGTTGCGGAACAGCAGCGTCATGATGGGCATGGCAAACACCAGGTGCACGACGACGATGCCGGGCAGGCTGCTGTAGATGCCGATGGCCGCCTCCAGCTTGACGAGCGGGTAGATCATCACCTGGATGGGGATGAAGGCGCCCATCATCAGGATGCCGAACAACCACTGGCCGCCCTTTGGCTTCCACCAGCTCAGCGCATAGCCGTTGACCGCGCCGAGCAGGATGGGCAGCACGATGGACGGCACGGCGATGGCGACCGAGTTCCAGAAGCCGCCGCGCACGCCCTCGCAGCTGACGCCGGTGCAGGCCTCGCTCCAGGCGGCGCGCCAGGCATCCAGCGACGGTGCCGAGGGCAACGAGAAGATCTGGCCGAGGCGGATCTCCTCCATGCTCTTGAACGAGGTCGTCAGCATGATGTAGAGCGGCAGCAGGAAGAAGGCTGCGGCGCACAGCAGGAAGGCGTAGACGCCGACCCTTGCCCAACGGGCGCTTGCCTTGCGCTTGGCCATCAATGGCCCCCTTTCGCGGCCTGCCGGCTGCGCACATAGGCGAGCGGCGCGACGAGGGCGAGCACGGTCAGCAGCAGCACCACCGCGCCGGCCGAGGCCAGGCCCAGGTTGGCGCGGCTGAAGAGGTGGTCCATGATGAACTTGGCCGGCACGTCGCTGGCGATGCCTGGGCCGCCCTGGGTCATGGCGACGACGGTGTCGAAGACCTTGACGACGCCGACGGCCAGCAGCGTGAAGACGGTCGCCAGCGTCGGGCCCATCATGGGCAGCACGACGGACAGGTAGACGCGCCAGGTCGGGATGCCGTCCAGCTTGGTGGCCTTCCAGATCTCCTCGTCGATGCCGCGCAGGCCGGCCAGCATCAACGCCATGACCAGCCCTGCCCCTTGCCAGGTGCCGGCGATGACGACGGTGTAGATGACCATGTCCTGGTCGACGATCCAGTCGAACTGGAAGTTGCTCCAGCCCATCTTCTGCATCGCGTTCTGCAGGCCGCTCTCCGGGTTGAGCACCCATTGCCAGACCAGGCCCGTGGCGACGAAGGACATCGCATAGGGGTAGAGGAAGGCCGTGCGCAGCACGCCCTCGCCGCGCACCTTCTGGTCGATGAAGACGGCCAGCAGAAAGCCCAGCAGCATGGCCGCCACGATGTAGAGCGCGCCGTACACAGCGAGGTTGTGGATGGCGAGCTGCCAGCGGTCGCTCTCCAGCAGGCGCTCGAATTGCTGCAGGCCGACGAAGTCGTCACGCGGGAAGGTGCGCGAGCTGGACATGGACGTGCGCAAGGTCCACAGCACCGTGCCCACGTAGCCGACGCCGACGATGACGGCCAGGGGCAGCAAGGCGCCCCAGGCCGCGAGGGAGCGAATCTTCATGTCAATCGTTGCCAGCTGAAGTGTTTCGGGCCGAGCGCCGGGCCGCTCCCAAGCCGGCCCGTCGGGCGATGTGCTTGCGGCTCGATGCCGCGAGCATCGCCGTCCCCGCGGGGGACCGACCGGGCTCGCGCGCGTTCAGCGCGGCGAGAGTGGGCGAGGGGCCTCATCGCAATGCGGAGACGATGTCCTTCTGGACCTTCTCGACCGGGATGCTGCGGTTCCAGTACGCGGTGATCACGTCCTGCAAGGCGCCGTTCTGGTCTGGCGTGATGTAGATCTCGCCGTTGCCGAGCTGGCGCGACTTGTCCTTCATCGCCGCCACGCCCATCTGCGCGCACATGTCCATCTTGCTGACGTCCACGTCGGTGCGGATGGGGATGGAGCCCTTCTTCATGCTGAAGGCGACCTGGGTGGCCGGCTGCGTGATGACGCTGGCGAGCAGCTGCTGGGCCTTGATCTGGTCGGGCTTGTCGGTCTTGGGGAAGACCATCACGTCGCCCTGGATGATGTAGGGCGCCTTGGGGCCGAAGCCGGGGGCGCAGCCGTAGTCCTTGCCGGCTTCCTGCTTGGCCTGGGCGAACTCGCCCTTGGCCCAGTCGCCCATGATCTGCACGCCGCCGCGGCCGCTGATGACCATGGCGGTGGCGTCGTTCCAGTTGCGGCCTGGCGAGCCCTTGTCGGTGTAGCTTTGCAGGCGCTTGTAGGCCAGCAGCACCTTCTTGAAGTCCTCGCCCAGGATGGCCTTGGTGTCGCGGTCGCGGAAGACCTTGAGGTAGAGCTCGCGGCCGCCGTAATGGGCCAGCGTGGCGGTGAAGACGATGCCATCCTGCCAGGGCTGGCCGCCGTGGGCCAGCGGCACGATGCCGGCGGCCTTGAGCTTGTCCAGCGCGGCAAACAGTTCGTCGAAGGTCTTGGGCTCCTCGGCGATGCCGGCCTTCTTGAAGGCGGCCTTGGAGAACCAGAACCAGGTCATGTTGTGGATGTTGACCGGCGCGGCGTAGTAGTGGCCCTTCACCTTGATGGCCTGCAACACGGTCTCGGGCAGGAACTTGTCCCAGCCGTCGCGCTTGGCCACCTCATCGACGTTGTTCAGATAGCCCTGGTCGACGATGTCGCGGAACTGCTGCGTGGTGTTGAACTGCGCGGCCGTGGGCGGGTTGCCGCCGGCAATGCGGTTGATGGCCACGGAGCGCGCCTGCTCGCCCAGCGCGACGGCGGTGTCCACCCAGATGCCGCCCTGGGCCTTGTAGGCCTCGGCCAGGGTCTTGGCGGCGGCGGATTCGCCACCCGAGGTCCACCAGTGGATGACTTCTGCCCTTAGCGGGGCTTGCGAGAAGGCGGGCAGGGCCGCGCTGGCGAGCACGGCGGCGGCCAGGGCGTGACGGGGGAACTTCATCTTGTCTCCGAATCTTGTGGTGCGGCGGTGCGCAGTGTCGCGCGGTCAGCCGCGGCGCGCCTGAGGGCTGACCCTGTAATATTTCATTTAGAAACTGCTTGGAAGCCGCTTGCACCCCCGTCATTTGCGGGGTTCTTGCCGTTAATCATTCATTCAAGAACCGGCCATACCAGAGGCCGCTATCCTTCAAAATGCGCTGCTGCGTGGCGTAGTCCACATAGGCCAGGCCAAAGCGGCGCAGATAGCCCTCGGCCCACTCGAAGTTGTCCAGCAGGCTCCAGGCGAAGTAGCCCTTGACCGGCACGCCGGCATCGATCGACTGCTTGAGCGCGCCGAGGTGGCGCTGCAGATAGGACAGGCGCTCCTTGTCGTGCACGCGGCCGTCGGGGGTCAGCACGTCCTCGAAGGTGGAGCCGTTCTCGGTCAGCTGGATGACCGGCGGGTTGTAGTCGCGCTGGATGCGGGTCAGCAGGTCGACCAGACCCTGCGGCGACACCTCCCAGCCGAAGCCGGTGCGCTCCACGCCGTCCTGGTCGACGAGGCTGGCGCGCATGGGGCCGCCGGCCGGGTCATCTTTCACCGCCTCGGGGAAGTAGTAGTTCACACCGAGGAAATCGGTTTGGGTCGCGATGGCGTCCAGGTCGCCGGGCAGCACGGTGGGGGCGGCATCGCCGAGCAGTTCGAGGGTGTCTGCCGGATAGCCACGGCCGAACAGCGGATCCAGGAACCAGCGGTTGCGCAGGCCGTCATGGCGCTTCAGTGCCGCCACGTCCTCGGGGCTGCCGGACGCGGCCGTGATGGGGTGCAGGCTCAGCGTGATGCCGACCTCGGCGCCGGGCGAGTTGGCGCGGATGACCGGAATGGCTTGGCCGTGCGACACCAGCACATGGTGGCAGGCCAGCATGCCGTCGGCCAGGCTCTTGCCACCGGGGGCGTGCACGCCCTCCCAGTAGCTCATCATGCAGGAGCACCAGGGCTCGTTGTGCGTGATCCAGTGCTTGACGCGGTCGCCCAGGCGGCGGGTGACGATGTCGGTGTATTCGACAAAGGCGGCGATGGTGTCGCGCGAGGTCCAGCCGCCCTTCTCCTGCAGCGCCTGCGGCAGGTCCCAGTGGTAGAGCGTGGCCCAGGGGTCCAGGCCGCGCTCCAGCATGCCGTCCACCAGGCGGTCGTAGAAGGCCAGGCCGGCTTCGTTCACGGTGCCACGACCCTGGGGAAGGATGCGCGGCCAGGCGATGGAGAAGCGGTAGGCGTTGACGCCCATCGCCTTGGCCATGTCCAGGTCCTGCGGGAACAGGTGGTAGTGGTCGCAGGCGACCAGCGCGTTGCTGCCGTCGCGGATGCGGCCGGGCTCCGCGCAGAAGCGGTCCCAGATGGACTCGCCCTTGCCGTCTTCACGGCCGGCGCCCTCGATCTGGAAGGAAGAGGTGGACACGCCCCAACGGAAGTCGGCGGGGAAGTCTTGGCGTTTCGGGGCGGTGTTGGAGCTCATGCTTCGGATGTGGAGGCGCCGGCAGTGAAGCCGGCGCGGGGTCAGAGAACTAGGAAATCACTCAGAACTTGTAGCTGCCGCCCAGCAGCAGCTGGCGGCCATAGGACGTGTAGCGCTCGGGCAGCGTCGAGTTCGGGTCGCTGGCGCCGGACGAGATGCCCACCCGGGTGCGGTAGGGCCGGTCACGCAGATTGTTGACCTGCAGCGTCAGCGACAAGCCCTTGTAGGGGCCAGACTCGAAGGCATAGCCGATCTGGGCGTCGATGATGGTCTCGCCCAGGATCATGCTGGGCACGTTCTCGCCGAAGGTGCCGCGCACCGTCGTCACGAACGGCGAGCGGTGGCGGCTGCCGACGCGGGCCGAGATGCCGTCGCGCTCGTAGTAGACGGTGAAGTTGGTGGCCACGCCCGACAGCCCGTCCAGCGGCTTGCTCGGGTTGTTCTCCTCGTGCAGCGAGCTGCGCGTGTTGGAGTAGCTCATCGAGATGCCGATGCCGTCCAGTTGCGGGCTGAACAGCGAGCCGTCGATGGAGCCGCTCAGCTCGGTGCCGGCCACCATGCCGCCCCGGCCGTTGGCCTGCGTGTTCAGCAGGCCGATGTTGCTGATGGGCACCCACTGCGTCGGGTTGGGGAAGCCGGTGAAGTCGAACGGGATGCTCTGGCCGTAGACGAAGTTCTTGATGTTCTTGTGGAAGGCTGCGGCCGCCACATAGCTGCGCTTGCCAAAGTAGCGCTCCACCGACAAGTCCACCGAGTCCGCGCGCCAGGGCTCCAGATTGGCGTTGCCGCCGTTGGCCGACCACATGCGGTCCTGCTCGCCAACGTTGATGCCCGAGAAGCCGGCGCGCATGTCTTCCATGTTGGGCCGTGCCAGCACCTTGGCCAGGCCGAAGCGCAGGATGGTGTTGGCCGTCAGGTCGGCGGACAGGTTGAGGCTGGGCAGCACGTCGGTGTAGCTGGTGCCGCCGGTGGTGGGGTCGCTGGCGCTGGTCTTGGGGTTCCACAGCAGGCCGTTGCTCCACTGCTTGGCGTGCACCACGCGCAGGCCCAGGCTGGCGTGCAGCGGCACGCCCCAGTCGGCCTCGAAGCCCAGCTTGGCATAGGCGGCGGTGATCTTCTCGTGCACCGACCAGATGCGGCCCGGCGCCTGGTCTGCCGACGAAGGCACGACGTCGTACAGGCTCAGCGCGCTGGGCACATCGAAATTGACCATGCGGATGGGGCTGCCGGCAAAGCTGAGGTCGGTCGGCGTGCGCAGCAGGTTGGCCGGGATCAGCACCGGCGCGCGGTTGTTCTTGAGGTTGTAGTAAACCTCCGTGCGGTTCATGTCCTTGTCGCGCTCGGAATAGTCCAGGCCGCCCTCGATGCTGCTGAAGAATCCCTCGAACGTGCGGCCGGCCGACAGCTTGAGCGCCTTGATCTGGTCGCGCACCTTGGGGAACTGGCTGCGGCCGTCGCGGCCCCAGCCGGGCGGGTCGGTCAGCATGACCTTGCTGCCGTCACCGTAGTCGAAGCTCGGATGGAAGGTGGAGATGCCGTCGCCGGTGGCGATGTTGACCTGCCCCAAGCTGACGCGCGTCGGCGCGCCGGCCGCGAGTTCGGCGTTCTGCTCGTCACGCTTGGCCTTGGACCAGCTGAGGTCGGCCACCAGCTTCCAGTCCGCCAGCTTCAGCTCGTTGTTCCAGCCGATGGCACGGATCTCGTCGTGGCGCTTGTTGAAGCTCGTCAGCGCGACCGGGTTGACGGTGTTGACCGTGCCGCTGGTGACGAGCTTGTCGCCGTTGACTACCGTCGTCTGCGCGCCGCTCCAGCTGGCGCCCGACCAGACAGACATGTCGGACATCACCGTGCGGCGCGCCTCGGTCTGGTTGAAGCGGGAGTAGTACAGGTCCAGCGTGCTGTGCAAGCCGTTGCCGGGCTTGTATTCCAGCACCGCCATCAGGCCGTCACGCTTCTGGCGCGACGACGCCACGCCAATCTCGAAGCCCTGGAGCGCCACCGAGTCGTCGGGCGTGCCGGGCAGCGGCGAACCCCAGACGCTGGTGTTGGCCCACCACCAGCTTTTGTAGTGCTTCTCCTGGTTGGGCGAATCCAGGTGGGCAAAGCCCACGGCCGCGCCCCAGCTGCGGTCGGCCGATTGCGTGATCCACGAGGCGCTCAGGCGGTTGCCAGTGCCGGAGATCTCGGGGTTGAGCGAGCCGTTGGAATTGCGCTCAACGCGACCGCCGACGATCAGCTGCGACGTGCCGAAGTCCAGCGGCCGCAGCGTCTTCATGTTGACGGTGCCCGACAGGCCCTGGGACGACAGGCTGGGGTCCGGCGTCTTGTAGACAGTGGCGGCGTTGATCAACTCCGAGGGGAACTGGTCGTACTCCACCGAGCGGTTGTCGCCCGTGCTGACGATCTCGCGGCCGTTCAGCAGCGTGACGCCATAGCGCGGCGCCATGCCGCGGATGCTGATGACCGACGAGCGGCCCGCCACGCGCTGGGCCGTGAGGCCCGGCAGGCGCGAGATGGCGTCGGCGATGGACACGTCGGGCAGCTTGCCGATGTCCTCGGCCGAGATGGCCTCGACGATGGCATCGGCATTGCGCTTGGTGCTGATCGAGGACTCGAGGCTGGCGCGGAAGCCCGTCACCGTGACGGTCTCCAGCTTCTGCTCCGTGGCAGGCGCGGTCTGCGCCAGCGCCGAGGCGCTGAGCAGGCCGGCACACACGGCGGCAATGGGGTTGAGGCGCAGCCGCCGCTGGGTGGCGCCGGCCGCAGGGGCGTGCACGTCGGCACGCTGGATGTTGCGAGTCATGTCTTGTCTTCTCCTGGTTCGTCTTGTTCGCTGGTTTGGACGGCTCTCACAGGCACTCCCTGGCTGGCCAGGCCTGGAAGTGAAGCAAAAGTGGAACCGGTTCCAACCGCGACGCAAATCTAATTCGTGTCTACTGCGCTTGTCAATCGCAGTCGCCCGGGGGTTGACGTTTCATTTAGCCAACACCTACCGTCGCGGCCCCAACCGCCCAGACCACGATGACCCGCACCTCACCCCTACTTGGCTGCCTGCTCGCGCTGGCCACGACGGCTGGCGCCGCTGAAATCGACCCCATCGTGCAGGCCTGGCCGGCTCGCCAGCCGGTGCGCGACGCGGCGCTTGAAGCCCGCGTGGAGGCCGCGCTGAAGACGTTGACGCTGCGCCAGAAGGTCGGCCAGATCACCCAGCCCGAGATCCGCGCCATCACGCCTGACGAGGTGCGCGACTACGGCATCGGCACCGTGCTGAATGGCGGCGGCGGTTGGCCGGGCATGAACAAGGCCGCCACGCCGGCGCAGTGGCGCGAACTGTCCGAGCAGTTCCAGGCCGCCGCGCTGCAGGCCACGCCGGGCATCCCGCTGATCTGGGGCGCCGACGCCGTCCACGGCCACAACAACGTGCGCGGCGCGACGCTCTTCCCGCACAACATCGGCCTGGGCGCCACGCGCAATGCCGAACTCGTGCGCGACATCGGCCGCGCCACCGCCCGCGCCATCCGCGCGACCGGCCTGCACTGGGCCTTCGCGCCCACGCTGGCCGTCGTGCAGGACGTGCGCTGGGGCCGCACCTACGAGAGCTTCGGCGCCGACCCGGCCCTGGTGCGTCGCCTCGGCCAGGCCTCGGTCGAAGGCCTGCAGGAGGGCTTGAAGGACGGCCGCGGCGTGCTCGCCACCGCCAAGCACTACATCGCCGACGGCGGCACACGCCGCGGCATCGACCAGGGCGTGGCCCATGCCTCGCCCACCGAACTGGCCACCGTGCACGGCGCCGGCTACCTCGGCGCGCTGGACGCCGGCGTGCTGACCGCCATGGCCTCCTTCAGCAGCTGGACTGACAGCGCCGGCTACACCGAGCACGGCAAGATGCACGGCAACAAGACGCTGCTGACCGGCGTGCTGAAGGAGCGCCTCGCCTTCGACGGCCTCATCGTCAGCGACTGGGACGGCATAGGCCAGCTGCCCGGCTGCAAGAACGACGACTGCCCAGACTCCATCAATGCCGGCATGGACATCGTCATGGTGCCGTTCATGTGGAAAGCGTTCCACGCCAACACCGTGCGCGCCGTCGAGCAGGGGCGCATTCCCATGAGCCGCCTCGACGACGCCGTGCGCCGCATCCTGCGCGTGAAGTTCAGCATGTCCGTGCCGACGAGCGTGCCCGCCACGGTGGAAGCCATGCAGGCGCCCGAACTGGCCCGTCGTGCGGTGCGCGAGTCCCTCGTGCTGCTCAAGCACAAGCCCGGCCTGCTGCCGCTGCCGCGCACGGCACGCGTGCTGGTGGTGGGTGCGTCGGCCGACGACATGAAACGCCAGGCCGGTGGCTGGAGCGTGACCTGGCAGGGCCGCGACACGACCAACGCCGACTACCCGCAAGGCACAACGCTGCTGGCCGCGCTGCGCCAGCGCCTGGGCGCGCCCCAAGTCACATTCGACGCCGATGGCAGCAAGAGCGACCCGACCCGCTTCGACGCTGTCGTTGCCGTGCTGGGCGAGGCGCCCTATGCCGAGGGCGAGGGCGATGTGCGCATCACCGAAAACCTGCGCCACAGCCGCCGCCACCCCGCCGACCTGGCCGTGCTGCAGAAGGTCGTCGGCCGCGGCGTGCCGGTCATCACGCTGCTGTACTCGGGCCGGCCGCTCTATGTGAACGACCTCGCCAACAAGAGCGACGCCTTCATCGCCGCCTGGCTGCCCGGCAGCGAGGGCGCCGGCCTGGCCGACCTGCTGGTGGCGCCCGCCGCGGGCGAGCCCGCCTGGCCCGGCTTCAAGGGGCGGCTGCCCTTCCCCTGGCCGGCCGGTCCCTGCCAGTTCAGCAGCCGCGAAGCCAGGCCCTGGTGGCCCATCGGCGGCGGCTTGAGTGGCCAGGAGACCCAGGCAAACACCAAGCCTTTGCCCGAGCCGGCCGACCCCGCCATCTGCCCCCTGTGATTCAATTCGGCCCGCAAACCTAGAGGGCAAATGGCAACGATCAAGGACGTGGCAAGGGTGGCGGGCGTGGGCGTGGGCACAGCCTCGCGCGTCATCAGCGGAAACGGTTCCGTCGCGCCGGCCACAGCCGAGCGGGTGCGCAAGGTCATCGCCCAGCTCAAGTTCCGCCCCTCGCACGCGGCGCGCTCGCTGGGCAATGGCACGTCCAAGCTGATTGGCGTCTACATCCCCTTCCTGCGCGGCACCTACTACACGCCCATCCTGCGCGTCATCGACCTGGTGCTGCGCGGCAAGGGCCTGCACATGGTGGTGGCCTTCGGCGAGGGCATCGAGGACGAGCGCAAGGAAACCAACGACGCGATGCGCTTCCTGCTCGACCGCGACTGCGACGGCCTCATCGTGCTGTCCAACGCCATCCAGGACGAGGACATCAAGGCCCTGGGCCCGGCGGCGCGCGAGGTGGTGGTGCTGAATCGCCACTTCGACCGCATCAAGGAGCAGTGCTTCACGGCCGACCATGTCCAGGGCGGCGTGCAGGCCGCGCGCGCGCTGCTGCAGCACAAGCACAAGGACATCGCCGTCATCTCCGGCCCCACCACCTCGCCCGACAACGTCGCCCGCCTGGCCGGCTTCATGGGCGAGCTGGCGCTGCGCGGGCTGGACGTGTCCAAGGTGCAGACCGTGCCCGGCGACTTCTCCAACCAGGCCGGCTGGGATGCCGCCGCCGTGCTGCTGGGCGGCAAGCGCCTGCCCACCGCCGTCTTCTGCGCCAACGACGAGATGGCCATCGGCCTGCTGGCGCACTTCCAGGAGCGCGGCGTGTCGGTGCCGCACGAGGTGTCGGTGCTGGGCTACGACGACTCGCCCAGCGCCGAGTTCGCCGCGCCGCGCCTGACCTCGGTGCACATCCCCAGCCGCGAGGTGACGCTGGCCGGCCTGAACTGGCTGCTGAACCGCTGCTACGAGGAAGAGTTGCCGGTATCCAGGCAGTTCGACATCACCGTCACGTGGCGTGCATCAGTGGCCGCACCACCCTCGCGAAAGCGAAGCTGAGGCCACAATCCGGGCTGAACTTTTGGCTTCAGCCCCGACATGTCCCAACGCGTCCTGACCGGCATCACCACGACCGGCACCCTGCACCTCGGCAACTACGTCGGCGCCATCCGCCCGGCGGTGGCCGCCAGCCGCGCGGCGGGCGTGGAGAGCTTCTTCTTCATGGCCGACTTCCACGCGCTCATCAAGTGCGACGAGCCGGACCGCATCGCCCACTCCAGCCGCGCCATCGCCGCCACCTGGCTGGCCGCCGGCCTGGACCCGGAGCGCGTCACCTTCTACCGCCAGAGCGACATCCCCGAGATCCCCGAGCTGACCTGGCTGCTGACCTGCGTGACGGCCAAGGGCCAGATGAACCGGGCGCACGCCTACAAGGCCGCCGTGGACGCCGCAGTCGCCGCTGGCGAGGAGCCCGATGCCAACGTCAGCCTGGGCCTGTTCAGCTACCCGGTGCTGATGGCGGCGGACATCCTGCTGTTCAACGCCCACAAGGTGCCGGTGGGCAAGGACCAGATCCAGCACATCGAGATGGCCCGCGACGTCGGCCAGCGCTTCAACCACCTGTTCGGCAAGGGCCAGGACCTGTTCACGCTGCCCGAGGCCGTGACCGAGGCCGAGATGGAACTGCTGCCCGGCCTGGACGGCCGCAAGATGAGCAAGAGCTATGACAACGTCATCCCGCTCTTCGAGGGCGGCAGCGCGGCGCTGAAGGAGGCGGTGGCGCGCATCGTCACGGACAGCAAGCTGCCCGGCGAGCCCAAGAACCCAGACGGCCAGGCGCTTGTCACGATCTACGACGCCTTCGCCACGCCCGAGCAGCGGAATGCCTTCCGCGCGGCGCTGCGCGCCGGGCTGGGCTGGGGCGAGGCCAAGCAGCAGCTGGTCGCGCTGATCGAGTCGCAGATCGGCCCGATGCGCGAGCGCTACGCCGCGCTGATGAGCAACCCCGAGCAGTTGGAAGCCACGCTGCAGGCCGGCGCCGCCAAGGCCCGTGCCATCGCCGCCCCCTTCCTGAAGCGGCTGCGCGAGGCGGTGGGCCTCCGGCCTTACACGGCCACTGCGGTAACCACCCAGGCCAAGGCAGAGAAGGCCGCGCTGCCGGTCTTCAAGCAGTACCGCGAGGCGGACGGCAAGTTCTATTTCAAGCTGCTGTCGGCTGGCGGCGAGTTGCTGCTGCAGAGCAGCGGCTTCGAGCAAGGCCGCGAGGCGGGCCAGTGGGTGGCGCGGCTCAAGCGTGAAGGTTGGGTGGCCGATGCGCCCGTGCAGCGCGAGGCCAGCGAGGCCGACATCACGGCCGCCCTCGCCGCCTTCCAAGAGGACTGACGTGGTCACCACGCCCGCGATCACCGAGCTTCTCGCCGGCACATCGCGCGGCGATGCGGCGGCCCTGCAGCAGCTCTATGCGGTGCTCTACCCGGAGATCAAGCGCGTGGCCCGCATCCGCCTGGCGCAGAGCGGCCATGCTGCCGGGCTGAACACCACGGCCCTGGTGCATGAAGGCTTTCTGCGCATGGCCGACCAGCAAGGCCTGCAGGGCGACACACGCGGCCAGTTCTTCGCCTACGTCGGCCGCGTGCTGCGCTCGGTCGTCATCGACCACCTGCGCAGCGAGGGCCGCGACAAGCGCGGTGGCGACGCCATCATGGTGACCCTCTCGGCCGCCAACGACGTGGCCGCCGTGCAGAGCCAGGCGGTCGACCTGATCGGCCTGGACCAGGCGCTGGAACGCATGCGCGAGCTGGACACGGGCCTCTACGAGCTGATCGAGATGATCGGCTTCGCGGGCCTGTCCATCGCCGAGGTCGCGACGCTGCGCGATGTGTCCACGCGCAGCATCAACCGCGAGCTGCTGAAGGCCCGGTCGCTGCTGCAGGAACTGCTCGGCGACCCACCAAACACCGTGTACTGATGACGCCGGCCGACTGGCAACGGCTATCGCAGCTGTTCGATGAGCTGGCAGACCTCCCCGCCGCCGACCGTCGGGCCCGCCTTGCCACGCTGCCGCCGGAGCAAGCCGCGCAGCTGTCGCGCATGCTGGCAGGCCTGGACGAAACGTCGACGGCCGGCATCCTGGGCTTTGACCGCCAGCTCGCCGACGCACTCGCCGACCCCAGCCAAGCCGCGCCCGATGCCCCCAAGCCGGGCGACCGCTTCGGCGCCTGGTGCCTGGCCGAGCTGCTGGGCGAAGGCGGCATGGGCCAGGTCTGGCGGGCCGAGCGGGCCGACGGCCTCTACCAGGGCGAGGCCGCCATCAAGCTGCTGCGCGACGACGTCGCCAGCAGCGGCCTGGCCGCCCGCTTCGCCCGCGAACGCGCGCTGCTGGGCCGCCTGACCCACCCCGGCATCGCGCGCCTGCTGGACGCGGGCGAGCAAGGCGGCCGCGCCTTCCTCGTGCTGGAGTACGTGGCCGGGCGCACGCTGTCCGAGCATGTACGCGAGCGCGGCCTCGCGCTGACTGAACGGGTGCGGCTGCTCGTCGCCATTGCCCGCGCGGTGGAGCACGCCCACGCCCAGCTCATCGTCCACCGCGACCTCAAACCCAGCAATGTGGTGCTTGATGACAACGGCAACACCAAGCTGCTGGACTTCGGCATTGCAGGCCTGCTGGACGACTCCGGCCAGCAGACCGACAGCCAGCTGACCCAACTCGCCGGCCGCCGCCTGACACCGGCCTACGCGGCGCCCGAGCAGATCACCGGCGGCGCCATCGGCGTGGCGGCCGACATCTACTCGCTGGGCGTCATGCTCTACGAGCTGGCCAGCGGCCAGCTGCCCTTCGGCAAGCGCGGCCTGAGCCGCACGGCGCTGGAGCATGCGGTGCTGCACGGCGAGGCGCGCCGCATCACGCGCACGCTGGGCCCCGCCGACGACGCCGCGCTCGACACCGGCCCTGGCCGCCCGCCCGACGCCGACCGCGCCGCCGGCGACCTGGAGGCCGTGGCCGCCAAGGCCATGCGCAGGGAAGCCGCCGAGCGCTACGCCAGCGTCGGCAGCTTCATCGACGACCTGGAGCACTGGCTGGCCCAGCGCCCGGTCAGCGTGCGCGCCGAGGACTGGCGCCAGCGCCTGCGGCTGTGGACGCGGCGCAACCTGGCCATCGCTATCGGCGGCGCGCTGGTGCTGGCGGCGCTGACCGTGGGCCTGGGCGCAGCGCTGTGGCAGCGCAATGAGGCTCAGGCGTTGGCCAGGCAGAGCGATGCCGTCACGGCCTACCTGACCGAGGTGCTGAGCGCCGCCAGCCCCGACCAGAACGGCGGCCGCCAGCCCACCGTCGCCGAGCTGCTGGACCGCAAGCGCGGTGAGCTGGTCAAGCGCTTTGACGACCAGCCCCAGGTCAAGGACCGCATCTACGACGCGCTGACCAAGACCTACTTCGCGCTGCAGCGCTTCGGCGTGGCCGCCGAGCTGGCCCAGGCGCGGCTGGCCCATGCGCGCATGGCCTTCGGGCCCGAGCACCCGCTGGCCGACGACGCCGCCTTTGCGCTGGCCAACATCCACTCCGCCGTGGCCAGCGGCCAGCCGGTCATCGACCTGCTGGAGCCGGTGCTCCCGCGCATGGACCGGCGCTTTGGCGCGCTGAGCCCGCAGTCCCACGCCGCGCGCATGCACCTGCTGGTGGCTTACGCGCGCATGGGCCGTTTTGCCGATGCCCATCGCGAGCTGGACATCGGCCGCCGCTCCAACGACGTCGTCAACGCCAGCAACCCCATGGAGCACGCTCGCTTCACGAGTTATGCCAGCATCGTGCTGACCAGCGAAGGCCGCGTGCGCGAGGTCCTCGCGCTGCTGGAAACGACGCGCCCGCTGTGGCGGCCCAGCCAGCCCGAACGCCTGCGCCCTGCCCTGGTGCTGGAGCGCAACTACGCCTTCAACCTGTGGCGCCTGGCCACAGAAGACGCGCGCGCGGCCACCGCCCGCAGCGACGACCTCGTCGCCCGCTGGGACGCGCTGGCCCGACCCGGCAACCACGGCAGCACGCTGATGCGCCAGCAGCTGGCGATCTACCTGCAGCAGCTTGGCGAGTTCGAGGCCGCCCGCGCCCAGCTGGAGCGCGCCCAGGCCGACACCGAGGCCGCCGGCGCAGAGGATGCGGTCACCGGCGAGCTGCGCCGCGGCGCGCTGCTGGAAGCGCAAGTGCTGGCGCGCGGCCACGCAACGGCGCAGGACGTGGCCGCCGCCTCGCAGCGGCTCGAAGGCCTSAACGCCGCCGAGCTGATCGGCGACGTGCGCCGCGCCGAGGGCCTGCTGGTGCTGGGG